>JBOFCW010000075.1:0-3413 GCA_051646395.1 Bacteroidales bacterium | reverse complement strand
CATTTTTGCTACCACAAGAAGAAAATGCAGTGCCCATAAGAACAACTGCAAACAAAATTAGATTTTTCATCTTTTTGCTTTGATTAGTATAAATATGTTTTTTCTTAAAAACGAAGCAAATGTATGTAATAAAAACATTCGATGTATCAAAAAAGGTCTTGTTTTTTTCATCCAGATGAAGAAAAAAACAAGACCTTTTTTTACGCACATCGCGCACAATTATATACACCTGTATATCACCAATTTACAGCGATCACTCTTTGTCTAAAATCGTACTGTACAGATAACGTTTTATGCTTTTCTTCGGTGTTTTTTCAAACTCCGTCGGATAAAGTTGAATAGCGGATACCGATTCATAGGGAGCAACCATTTTATTCAACGTTTTTCGGTTCTCTTCCATTGCAATCGGAAGATCTTCATTCGAAAGCCCGAATCCGTCTGCAGCACCATAATCGGGATAAACGAGAGCTACCAGCTTCCCGTTTTTTTCCAATACCAGACTCTCCATTACAAAAGGGAGATTATTCAATTTTGATTCGATTTCCTCCGGATAGATGTTTTGTCCGCTCGCTCCCAAAATCATGGTTTTCGAGCGTCCGCGAATAAAGATCGTATCATCGAAATCAACCGTCCCCATATCTCCGGTATGCATCCAACCCTCGTCATCCAAAACAGCCTTAGTCGCTTCCTCGTTCTTGTAATACCCTTTCATTACATTCTCCCCTTTTATCAGGATTTCGCCGGGAATCGTTTTCGGATCGGAAGATTCGATTTTTACCTGCATCGTACCCGGAAGGATACGACCTGCCGAACCGGGGATGAACTCATTCCAATGCGTATAGCTGATAAGCGGTCCGCATTCTGTCATACCATAACCGATTGTAAAAGGAAATTTTATTTTGTATAAAAACTCTTCTACCTCTTTATTCAGCGGAGCACCACCGATAATGATCTGTTCGAAGGCACCTCCGAAATTATCGACCATTTTCTGGCAGATCTTCTTATAGATGCGTTGGTCCAGAATCGGAATATTCAATGCCCAGCGCAAAGCTCTTTTATTTAATTGAGGAAGAATGTTTTTCTTATAGATCTTCTCCATCACCAACGGCACACAACAAATCAAATGTGGCTTCACCTGCGCGAAAGCCTCGAGAATAATTTTCGGAGAAGGTATTTTACCCAACAACGTGATGTGCGTACCCACAGCAAGCGGCACCAGGTAGTCAAAAGCGCAACCATAGGCATGCGCCAGCGGAAGGAAAGACAAACATCGGCTTCCTTTGAAATGTAAACGGGAATTGATACCGAAAACTACATTTCCAGCCAGATTATTCCCTGTAAGCATCACCCCTTTACTGAAACCGGTGGTTCCTGATGTATAGTTGATCAGTACGATCTCTTCGTTTGATGCATCGGCATAAGAAATATCCTCTTTGGCGAATCCGTTCGGATAACGTTGAGCGAATAGTTCGGGCAATTTTTTAATCGCATGGTCCGCTTTCGCTCCTTTGCCCTGACCAAGCACTTTATAGTCTGTAAGAGAAAAAATACCCTTCACATTCTCCAACTCTTCCTCATCCAGATTTTCCCAGATGTTCTCTGCCGTGAAAAATAAAACCGAATCCGAATGATTTACGATATGATGGATATCATTTGGATTGAAATCCTGCAGAATCGGCACGATCACCGCTCCATACGTGACAACCGCCATGTAAACGGTAGCCCACTCGATGTTATTACGTCCGATCAGCGCGACCTTGTCTCCTTTTTGAAGTTTCATCTCCTGAAAAAGCAGGTGCAAACGCGCGATCTCCTGCGCAAACTGCGCATAGCTGAAAGTTGTTTTGTCAGTATAGTCACTAAAAGCCGGTTGATCCCAGTTCTCTTTGAAACTGGCTTCATATAGCTTTATAAAGTTCTGTTCAATCATAGCACACTTATCTGATTTTTGTGCAAATTTATAAAGAATGAAACGACTTGCAAAGGTTAAATCAAACTTACACAACTCTTAACATCAATTACTCTTTAAATTCCATAACTTTGCGGACATTTCCTTTTTAACGTTTCCAACCAATTGAAACAGAACACAAAAAAGGAAAAAAAACTCTTTTTCTAATCAATTAGCGCAACGTATTATAATGATAGATCACAGCATTTTTGAAAATAAAAAAGCTGCTTTTTATACCCTTGGGTGTAAACTGAATTTTGCCGAGACTTCCGCCATCGGAAAAGTGCTCGAAGAAAACGGGGTAAGAAAAGCCCGCAACGGAGAAATCGCAGACGTATGTGTTGTCAACACATGCTCTGTAACCGAACTGGCTGATAAAAAATGCCGCCAGACAATCCGTAAAATCGCAAAGAAACATCCCGGTTCTTTTATTGTCGTTACCGGATGTTACGCACAGCTCAAACCGGAAGACGTAGCCCATATCCCTGACGTTGACCTGGTTCTCGGAGCCGAACAAAAGCTCGAAATCATGAGTTATCTGGGCGATATGGAGAAAACAGAAAGCGGACAAGGTACCATTATCACATCGAAAACCAAAGATATCCGCACCTTCCAGCCATCTTGTTCGCAAGGTGACCGCACCCGCTATTTTCTGAAAGTACAAGATGGTTGCGATTACTATTGCTCTTATTGTACGATCCCGTTCGCGCGTGGACGTAGCCGCAACGGCAACATCGCCGACCTGGTGAAACAGGCCGAAGAAGTTGCAGCTAAAGGGGGTAAGGAAATCGTTTTGACCGGTGTTAATATCGGAGATTTCGGTAAAACGAACGGCGAAACATTCTTCGACCTGGTCAAAGCGCTCGATCAGGTAGAAGGTATCGACCGCTACCGCATCTCTTCGATCGAACCAAACCTGCTGACGGACGAAATCATCGAATATGTGGCGACATCCAAACGATTCGCTCCCCATTTCCACATCCCGTTGCAATCGGGAAGTGACGAGGTGCTTGAACTGATGCGCCGACGTTACGATACGGCTCTTTTCGCCCATAAGGTTGAGAAGATCAAACAAACCATACCCGGTTGTTTTATCGGTGTCGACGTAATCGTCGGTGTGCGTGGCGAAACCGACGAGTTTTTCGAACAGGCTCATGAATTCATCAAGGGGCTCGACATCACTCAGCTTCATGTTTTTACTTATTCTGAGCGTCCGGGCACAATGGCCCTGAAGATCGACCACGTTGTCGATCCGAAAGACAAGCATAAACGCAGCCAGCGGATTTTGGAAATGTCGGAACACAAACTGAAAGCTTTTTACGAAAAACACATCGGAACTACCCATAAAGTACTCTTCGAACAGCCGTCGAAAGAGAAACCGATGCACGGCTTTACCGAAAACTATATCCGCGTAGAAGCTCCTTATAACAAGGATATGATCAATATTTCCGTCGAAGTACGTTTG
>JBOFCW010000055.1:0-3597 GCA_051646395.1 Bacteroidales bacterium | reverse complement strand
TTTTATTTTATAACAAAGGTAAGCTTTATTATGATGAGGAAATAATTAAGGTTCCCAAGAAAAAATGTGTCCGACAAATAGGCATCTATACGTATCAGGCAAAAAACGGGATGAAGAAAACGGTACCTATTGTCAAGGTGCTGGATAAATAGATCAATCGCTTTTTTAATACCGTCTTTTTTGATTGACCTGATCTACGGAGAATGGTAAATACCTTACCTAAGATGTTTCTTCTCTTATTTGAACAGCAAAGCGGGATTTATGACCTTGGTAATAAATCCCGCTTTGCTGTTTTCTTATTTTGAATTTTAAGTTTCCTCAGGGAGTCAATGTCACTTTCAGATCAATCAGCGAATCAATCGGAAGCACCGATTCGAAGCCGACAAACTGTATTCCCGGATTGGGAGAGTCGAAGTCGTTTTCTGATTGGGCGCTCCAGGTTTTGAATTTTGGAGCGGTTATTCCTTCGACACGCATCGTGAGTTGTTTGCCGTTCTTTTTAAGTAAAACGGTATGGCTATCGACCGGAATCATTTCGTCGGCTTCGGTCGGCATGTTCCAGCGGATTTTGGTGAACTGTTTGCGGGTGCGGATGCTGTCGCTGATGATCACTTGTTTTTTGTCTTTCAATGCCACTGTGCGTCGGTAACCGGCCACCAGCTTGTCATAAATCGCTGTCAGATCGGAAGAGGCAGACATTTCGGCCGGATTGTCCGAGAAGCGGTCGATGGCTACGGATGCACCCGTATGGGGCCGGTTGTTGATGGTGATTACGCTATGTGAGGGATTGACGTAGCGGAAGATGTCCCAGCGTTGGGTGTCCCAGATGCGTACGCCGGCAGCTTCGATTTGTGCGTAATCCTCTTGTCCGAGTTCAAGTGCCCAGGAGATGCCTTCGGCTTCGAAGAAGAAGGATCCGGCGTCCTGATGACCGTGGCTGATGTTGGATGAACCGGCTTTGAATCCCAGGTAAAGGGCGTTCGGGTCGGTCCACGAGGAACGGAATACGGCTACCGGATTGATGCCGTGGCCTACCCACGCAAGTTTTGTGGGTTCTTGCGCTTTGCTTAACGAGGCTTTCGAACGGATTCCCCAGATCAGGGATGCGGGGATGAAACGGGTCACTTCGGCATCGTCGAGCTCTTTTTCCTCTACAACTCGTTTTTGCATGTATAAGAGGGCGGGATCTTTGGTTTGTGAATAGAACCAGAAGGCAGCCGGGTTGAAGGTGATCTTCGATTTGGTGTCGCCGTAGTTATAGTGTTTCAGAGCCGGGGTGATCATCTGCTGGGAGTAAAGTCCCGAAGGAATGAATCCGGCCGTTTCTGATAGCCCGGAATTGTTGCCGAAAAGACGGTTGAGGGCGTCGATCAGAAACACATTATAGGTAGTTCCGTAATTCCAGTAAGTGATACCTTCGGGGTATGCGCCGTCGGGGGCATATCCGCCCATGCAGGCAGGGATGCCCGCGATAGCGCGATTGATCGTTTCTGCCGCGCGCCGGGGCATGTCTTCGAAAATAGCCAGGGCTCCGATGGCCATACCTGTGTTACAAACCTGGTTCCAGTTGTTTTTTCCGTTTATCCAGTAGGGTTGAGGTCCGTTTTCGGGAAAGGATTCATTCACACCTTTGTTGCGGATGGCTTCCGCTATGCGGGTGCGGCTTTCCGGAGAGAGGGTTTCATAGAGCCAGTCGTAGCCGATGGCCATGGCCACGGTCATTTCTGCCACATCTAAAAAATGCGACGGATTCCAGCTCGGGAAACCGGCGGTATGCAACATCTCTTTTTCTGCCCGTCGGGCATAGTTCTTATCGCCGGTAAGACGATAGGCGTAACTCAGGAAAAAGATGCGTTTGAGATTTTCGCGGCTTACCGGTAAAAGACGTTTGCCGCTGGCATCTTTTTTGAATTCGGATAGCGGAGTGGAAAGCAACGTGTCGCAACGATCGATGATGAAGCGGTGGATCTTTTGCCAGGAAGGGTCTTTGCGGATCCCTTTTTTTAGTTGTTGCTCTTCTCCTTTCATCAGGAACAGACGCGGGTGTGCCGGAATACGGGCTTCAGGCGTGATTTGTGCGGAGGTCGCCACACAAAATGCGATTAAGCAAATGGAAAGAAAAATACGATGCATGTACTATGTGATGTTAATATAATTCAGAATCCTATCTGTATGGATCGGTACAAAAATAGAGAATTGTTTTCTTATAGTTGTTGCCTCAATGCGTTTCGGTTGAGGATATGAACAGTTTTTTTTTCGAGGCGGATAAGTCCTTCCTCTTCCATCTCCGCGATTGTACGGGCCAATGAAGGGCGTGCAACGGCAAAGAATTCAGCCAGTTCGGTTTGATTTCTCGAAAGGGGGAATGAGCTTTCGCCTTGTGGCGTTTGCTGTAGGATATAAAATGCCAGTTTTCCTTTGATGGTTTTGATGGACATCAGTTTGAGCTTTTCGCTGAGAAAGCGGGTGCGGTTGGCATTGAATTTCAGATACCCCTGCATGAAATGCGGGTTTGCAGCGAGCTGTCGGATGACTTCTTCCCTGGGTATACGGAGTATCATCGCCGGTTCGAGTGCCGTGACGTCGACCGGAAAACAATTGCTTTCGGCAAATAAAAAGGCGGGTGCCAGCGGGGAGGGAGATTTGAGTTTTTCGATTCCGATAAGTTGTCCGTTTTCATTCGTCATTTCTGTTTTGACGGATCCTTTTAACAGCAGGTACAATGCTTTTACGGTATCTCCCTGTCGGGCTATCAGTTCTCCTTTTCCGAAATGAAGTATTTCATATTGAAGGTTGTCGAGAAATTCACGCCGCATGTTGACGGGAATGTCTTTGCAGATAGGGCAGTTGTTTAACTCTGAATCGAAATTCATTTGTGTGTGATTTTAGGGGTTGCGTAAAAGTAAGCATAAAACTTTCGAGTGTAACAATTGTTACATATTTTGTGTGCGGCATCCTTTAATTTTGTCGAAAACAATTTACAAACAAAAACAATGAAGGATATGATTGATTCAATGTTTTGCTTTCAATGTCAGGAAGCTGCCCATAATACGGGGTGTACAAAGATAGGGATGTGCGGAAAAACGCCGGAAGTTGCGGATCTGCAGGATTTGCTGATTTACCTGACGAAAGGAATAGCCCAATATACGACACGTTTACGGGATCAGCGCGCAATAGAAATACCGGAAACGAACGTTTTTATCATGAATGCGCTTTTTATGACGATTACGAATGCTAATTTCGATGCAGATCGATTTGAGTCGGAGATTATCAGAGCTCTGGAGATTCGGGAAGAGGCCTGCGCGCTGGCCATGCGAGAGCATGTTGACTTGACCGGTCTTAGCTGTGATTGTATCAACTGGCAGGGCACGACCAGAGAATCGATGTTGGAAAAGTCGAAGTCGATAGGTGTGCTGTCTACCGAAAATGAGGATATCCGGTCTTTGCGTGAATTATTGGTTTACGGAATCAAAGGGATGGCTGCATATGCCGAACATGCCTTCAGACTCGGATATGAGGATGATTCTGTGATCGCTTTTATGCAACGGGGATTGGTGGCGACGACTTCGGATTTGAGTGCGGAGGAGCTGACTTCGC
>JBOFCW010000026.1:0-2459 GCA_051646395.1 Bacteroidales bacterium | reverse complement strand
AGCATAGTTAATCCCGTCTGTTACTCCGGCAGGACGAGGCTGGCTGATCACATTTTCGACAACACAAACTAAAAGTTCAGCAGTAACTGTTTCTGATCCCTGCGATGCCATAGCGACCAATCGGAAATCACCGGGTGTCTGAAACGTATGGTGAAAGGACAGGGTCGAAGAAGATGATGACTCTTTGATTGTTTCGCCGTTCATCTTCAGCTTCAGATCAGCTTCTCGCGACGAAGAGAAGGTAATATCCAGTGATCCTCCGACGGCGAGAGCATAGTTGCCGGTCGGATTGGTAAAGGCTACCTGAAGCCCGGGTTCGTGTAATGATACGTACAGATTGCTGTTTCCGACGCCTTTTCCTTCTTTTGAAGCGTCAGCATTTCGGAAAACGAATGCCAGCCGGAGGACTTTCTCATCAGGAAGCAGTTCATAATAGGTTTTCATGTTCGGAATCGTCAGCTTCCAAAGGTTTGTGCCGGCCGATTCCATTTTGTATTTCTCACTGTTATCTTTCCATTCCGGAGCATGTTTCCAGTCGTCGTTATTGGCACTTTCGGTTGTAATCACTCCGGTATGCGCATAGCAGGTCGTAGCTCCGATCATCCCTTTGTTACCCTGTGTCGCATCGAAAAGGACAACAATTTCACCTGAATAATCCTGCTGGATAATTACGGGTGTTGTTGTAACTTGTGCTGAGCATATAAACCGGCATAACAGCAAAAGTATAAAGGTGGTTATCTGTCTGACATTCATGTTGTATTTTGTTTAAAATTTACGATGTGTAAAAAGGGTTTGCGGAAAAGATGAATAAACTTTTACCGAAACCCTTTTTATCTCATTCTGCGAAAGAGTATTTTTTATATCTCAAATACTCTCTTCCTTATTGATGATAAACACGATTCTTTTTTATGAATCAAATAGATAATGAATCACTGTTTTTCGAAGGATGCTTTGTATTTCGATGCATCCGACAAGTCGAGTGTGATTTTGTATTTACCGGCAACCGAAACTTTGATATTATCACCTCCGAAAGTCAGGTTATTCAATTCACCTCCCAGGTTGATATCCCATCCGTTATTGGCACGGAATTTAAATTCTTTTTCAATCAGATCCGCTGTTACCGTATAAGTTGATGTCAGCGGATCGAACTCCATCGGAGTCGAGTTGTCCCATCCTCCCGGAGTAGCATCCCCGATAAGACCGAATGTTTCGATCGGAGTCGCTTTCCAGGTCATGGCAACGATGTTTGCTTCGAGCAAATAGAACCCTTTATCTACCTTCATATTGCCAGCCCCATTGTCGGTGGATAGAGTATTGTCTCCGCCGTTGCCGTAGTTGGTTCCATCCCAATTGCGTTCACCCGTGAATTTGAACTCTCCGTCGAGGTTGAAGAATCCCTGATAATTGGTCATGTCGTTGGAGAAGACGTATCCCGCCGTTGGCGGACTCCAGCCCTGGTGATTACCCGGCACGTATAAGTATGGAGATCCGCCGAACGGTTCGATACGATAACTATAGTCCATCATATCGAGCGTGATTCGCACGAAACCGGCGTCTTCGATTTTTGCGGCTTGCGGATTTTCCGTCACAAGCTTACCTTCGGCATCGCTGTTCCCGTTTTCCACGCAACCCAATACACCGTAAGCCCAAAGATCCCCGTTGTCTATATTCGTTTTAGGGATCACTTTCCAGTAATTATTGCCCGTCGTTTCAACGATAATCGTAAATAACGGATCATCATATACATCCTTGCCACTGTGAGAAAACTCGAGTGCATTCGGAATATCCCATCCGCACATATCGCCTACCAGGTAATATCCCTTGTCGATAAATGGAGCCTCGGGTGTTGCTGTCACCATGATTTCGGGAGCAGTCTGGCGCGTTACGGATCCGTTATAGCTCATTAATGCGGTAACAACAGCTTTCATTTCGCGCGCCTCCGGCCGTTTGCCATACAGATCGAGTACTGTAGCTTCCAAATCAGTCTTTGCCATAAGTCCTTGTGGGCTTACAGGCATTGTCAGTTTATCATCAAAAGCGATTTCGTAGGTAAACGTACCCACATCCGCTGCAGGTGGAGTGAAGTCACATACTTTTACCGAATCTGTCGTCACTTCGGCAAGTAAAATCGGCGATACGGCAGATGCATTGAAAGCTAATCCGTCTTTGGATGCTTCCTGCTCATATGCCTGTGGCGGAGCAGGAAGTTCACTTTCTTCTACACAGGCTGTAAGCCCGTATAGAAGAAGTGACAATGTATAGATTGATATTTTCTTCATTTGTATATAATTCAATTTTTAATATCAAAGTCGTATAAATCGTAATTATTGCAGTTTACCTGTTCCTTCGGTAAAGTTGACATAGGCTTTCTGACCAACAGCCCCCTGGATTCGTGCCTGGTCGTCACCAGCTCCACGGTATTCGAGTTTACCGCCGAAGAAGATGAATTCCGTATGCCA
>JBOFCW010000351.1:0-3626 GCA_051646395.1 Bacteroidales bacterium | reverse complement strand
CAGACTTCACCCGATCTTTACCCGCTTCTGCCGAATAATCAAGAAAAAACGGAAGGACTCGACAGCCGGCAGAAACTACCATATCAGAATTTCACAAACGACTATTGGCGCAGGTATCGTTTTATCTATCATCGCCTGGTGGAACTGGTCGACAATCAAATCGGCAAGGTACTCCAAGCCATCGATCAGTCTGCAATCGCAGACAATACCCTCATCATATTCACTTCTGATCATGGCGAAATGGCAGGATCTCATCGATTACGAACCAAAAATGCACCCTACGCCGAATGTCAAAAAGTTCCGTTGGTTTTTTATGGCAAAGGAGTCGCTGGTCAGAGAAGCGATCATAGTGCCGTTTGTAACGGAATGGATTTATTACCTACATTATGCGAATTGGGAGGCATTGACATTCCTGCCAATCTGTTCGGTAAATCATTGGCCGAACGGATCAAAAAAGAGGGCGCACCTAACAACAGCCGCACTTTATTTTTGGAAGGAGCCCAATTTTACCAAATTCTAGCAGACGATAATTTCAAATACACCTGTTTTACGACACCTCCTTACGCCGAGATATTAATTGACCTCAGAACAGATCCGTATGAAACCGTTAACCGGACAGAAGATCCCACGCTGATTGATATTCTGAAGACACTACGAAAACAAATGAATGAAGAATTGGCAAAAAGAGCCATTTCTACCCGGATCCACCCCACTACCGGTGATAAACATCCTCTTTCCGTAACTCTTGAAAATGAGCAACTGATTATCGGAGGCCTCGATCCGGATGAAACCCTTTCGATTACCGGCTTGAATGGCGTTATAGTCTACCAGAAAAGACCTAAGACGGGAACGGTATATTTTGATTTGAAAAACAAAGGGTGCTATCTGATCGCTACACCACACGAGGTATGCAAGGTTTGCTATTAATCGGTTCAGATCCGTTATCGCAATTCAACCCGATAAAAATTACCGGTTTATTTTCATTTGCCTGATAAACCGGATCTGCGTATTTCATTGAAAAACGGCAGTTTTGGCAGTAAGAAATCGCCATAACTCACCTAAAGTTGAGATACCCAACAGAAGTTATATAAATGGCGCATCTGACTTAAATGAAAAAAATAAATTATATACAGATGAAATCGCCATAACTCACCTAAAGTTGAGATACCCAACAGAAGTTATATAAATGGCGCATTTATACATTAATGTCAAAATCAAGTTATATATAAATGAAA
This sequence comes from Bacteroidales bacterium, assembly GCA_051646395.1. Taxonomy (GTDB): domain Bacteria; phylum Bacteroidota; class Bacteroidia; order Bacteroidales; family JAUNSR01; genus JAUNSR01. Next base: position 2,391 of record JBOFCW010000351.1, on the reverse strand, counting down.
TAAATATTTAATAACAAGAAGAAAACATGAGTTATAGGTTTAAAGTTAGCATCAACAATTTTTTAATCGTACTTTTGTACTCCTACAATTAAAGCCGATGATACTTCTCCCATCAGTTTATTTGTACACGGCATTTATATTTAACGGCTATAAGCAGCTACGCACCCTATGACATTTAAGGAACTTCATATCATCGAGCCTATTCTTCAGGCTCTGAAACAAGAGGGTTATCAAACCCCTACACCCATCCAGCAACAAGCTATTCCGGCTATCTTGAAAGGAAACGACGTTTTGGCATGTGCTCAAACCGGTACCGGTAAAACGGCAGCTTTCGCACTCCCGATCATACAAAATATTTGCAAAGGAATTAAACCCGGTCGCGGAAAAGCAGTAAAGACTCTGATTCTGACTCCCACCCGTGAGCTTGCCGTACAAATCGGCGAAAGCTTCGATACGTATGGAGCACATACCCAGTTGGAACACTGCGTTATTTTCGGGGGAATCGCCCAGAAATATCAGATAGATCGTATCAAAAGCGGGGTGGATATTATCATTGCAACACCGGGACGTTTGCTCGACCTGATCAAACAAGGACTGATCATTCTTAAAAGTATCGAATCAGTGGTATTGGATGAAGCAGACCGAATGCTGGATATGGGATTCGCGCATGATGTAAAACACATCTGTTCGCTACTTCCTCAAAAACGACAAACCATGCTTTTCTCTGCAACCCTGCCCAAAGAGGTGGTAGCACTGGCTGGTTCACTGCTGAAAACGCCTGTAAAAATCGAAGTGAATCCTTCCGCTTCTACAGTCGATACGATCGAACAGTCACTGTATTATGTAGAGAAACCGAATAAGATCAACCTGCTTGTATCCCTTTTGAAAGACGGATCGCAGGATTCTGTACTCGTATTCTCACGCACAAAACACGGCGCGGAAAAGATTGCCCGTGCGTTGTCGAGCTCGAACATCCCGGCTGAAGCCATTCACGGAAACAAATCTCAGTTTGCCCGCCAAACGACACTGAATAACTTCAAAGAGCGCAAAACCCGTGTTTTGGTGGCCACCGACGTAGCGGCACGCGGTATCGATATCGAGGGACTGACCCATGTGGTGAACTTTGATCTTCCGGAAATCGCAGAAACATATGTACACCGGATCGGTCGTACAGGAAGAGCAGGAATGAGTGGAGTAGCGTTCTCATTCGTCGATTCGGAACAGGCGAAACTGGTGAAGTTTATCGAACGTCTGATCGGCAAGCAAATTGCTGTTATCGAAGGACATCGCTATGATGAAAATCTGCTTGCGAAAAAGAAACCGGCTACAGCCCAAAACGGAGAACTGACGGGTGAAGATTTCCGCCGCCAGAAACGCGCAAATCAACTGAATCTGGCCGCAGAACGAAGAGAAGCTCCTCAGGGGCGACCTCAGCGATCGACTTACAGCCGCACACGCGGAGAGGTAAGATCAAGGCCGTCGAATGCGATTTATGCAACTGCAGAGACCGCGTTCATCTCGAATGGAGCGTATCAAAAACGCACCAACAAAAAGAAATCATATCCTACCGACTATTCAGATTTTGACTTCGATGCTCCAAAAGGAAGAGAAACCTATCAGGAACCGATCCGCAAAGAACCGGCACCTGCTTCTTTTGTAAAACCGGGTGCAAGAAAAAGTTTCAACCCGAACTTCAATAATAATAATAATAATAATAGTCAGACCGCACGTCCGGCTAATTCAAGAAGAAGACGATAAACGACCTACTTGAGTTTAATTATATTAAGAACCCCTTGTTCTACCTTTTTCCATATTTCGGAAGAGGTAAAACAAGGGGTTTTTGTTATTCATAAAAATCACTGAACATCCCTGATTGGGATGAGTCCCCTTCTGATATAATTTTTCCGATCTATTTAATTTGGAGTAGGCTTAAGAGGATTGCCGGTTTCATTTACTTCCGTCCAGTTATTAACGGTGGCGGTAGAGATAACCACTTCTTCTTCTACAATATTAATCTGGTAAGCATACGAAGTGCCTTTTAGCATAGCGCTGTTTACGAGTGGAATCTTTACAGAATAAGGCTGAGACGTCAACTATCCGTTTGCATATACAGAGAAGTTCATCGCAAGCGAATCGATATTCTTAATCGGCATCAATATATGGTTGCATAACGAATCTACTATATTCATCGCAATTGGAGCTGAGGCGAGCGTGCTTGACGCAGAAACACCACCCGAGAATATATCAATAAACGCATTGTTCGTAAGCGGTTGCTGAGCTGTTGCAGATGCAATCGAATCGATAACGGTAGTCGTACTGTTTGCCACTATTGTAATCATGAGCTGCAAACACTCATGATTAAAAACGAGTGGAATCATTGTCTGTCCCGAA
>JBOFCW010000347.1:0-4937 GCA_051646395.1 Bacteroidales bacterium | reverse complement strand
CTAGCATGAACCAAATCGATGACTTGATGGAGGAGATCCGCCTGCGCATTGAAAAGGACGAACGTGTGCTTGTCACTACCCTTACCAAACGGATGGCAGAAGAACTTGATGTTTATCTCCAACGCCTGGATATCCGCTCTACCTACATACACTCTGACGTAGATACTCTTGAGCGAATCCGGATTATGGAAGATTTACGCAATGGTTTATATGATGTGCTGATCGGCGTCAACCTACTTCGCGAAGGTCTTGACTTGCCCGAAGTATCATTAGTAGCCATATTGGATGCCGACAAGGAAGGATTCTTGCGTTCTCATCGTTCACTAACTCAAACGGCCGGTCGTGCGGCCAGAAACCTGAACGGATTTGTGATTATGTATGCAGATAAGATTACAGATAGCATGCAGCGCACAATTGATGAAACAAACCGACGTAGGGAAAAGCAGATGAAATACAATGAGCAACACGGGATCACCCCTCAGGCGATTCAAAAAGCTAAAAAAGCAATTATGGGAGATGAAGCAATACCTGTGCTCGAGGCTAATGCCTATGTAGAAAATATGTCTCCTACATTCGCTGCAGACCCGATTATTCCGTATATGACCAAAGAACAGTTGAAGAAAACCATAGAAGCCAATAAAAAAGAAATGGCCAGAGCCGCCAAAAATCTCGAATTTATCGAAGCCGCACGTCTAAGAGATGAAATAATTCGTCTCGAAGATCTGCTAGAGAAGAAAAATGACAATTAAACTATCACATTTTACAGCTAATATATGAAATCGGACATCGAAATTGCAAGAGAGTGTAAGTTAGAAAAAATCAAACAAGTCGCAACCGGCATCGGCATTCCCCGGGAAGAAGTTCTCAACTATGGGAAATACATCGCTAAAATCCCATTGCAGCTTATCGATCAGTAAAAAGTGGATAAAAGCAACCTGATCCTCGTAACTGCAATTACCCCGACCAAAGCAGGCATCGGAAAAACGACCGTAAGTATCGGTTTGGCGCTTGGACTGAATAAAATAGGCAAAAATGCAATCGTCGCTCTGCGCGAACCCTCGTTAGGACCTTGTTTCGGGATGAAGGGAGGAGCAGCCGGAGGTGGTTATGCACAGGTACTTCCGATGGAAAACATCAACCTGCATTTCACAGGGGATTTCCACGCTATCACATCTGCCCATAATATGATTACGGCATTGCTGGATAATTTTATCTATCAGAACCGTGCAACATCATCCGGATTAAAAGAAGTTTTATGGAAACGCGTACTTGATGTCAATGACCGTGGATTGCGTAACATCGTTTCCGGATTAGGTGGCAGCATGAATGGGATACCTCGCGAAACAGGTTTTGATATTACTCCTGCTTCCGAAATCATGGCGATCCTATGTCTTGCCAGCGATCTTGACGATTTGCGTCGTCGTATAGAGAATATCCTATTAGGCTATCGCTATGACGGATCCCCATTCACGGTAAAAGACCTGGGTGTGGCCGGGGCAATTACTGTCTTACTAAAAGATGCTATCAATCCGAATATTGTTCAGACTACCGAAAATACAGCGGCATTCGTCCATGGGGGGCCGTTTGCGAATATCGCACACGGATGTAACTCCATCCTTGCAACTAAAATGGCTATGAACTACGGTGATTATACCATTACCGAGGCCGGATTCGGTGCCGATCTTGGTGCAGAAAAATTCTTCAACATCAAATGTCGTAAAGCGGGTCTTACTCCTCGTCTGACAATTATTGTCGCAACTGCACAGGGTTTAAAAATGCACGGAGGTGTGGCTTTGGATAAAATCAAAGAACCGGATATGGAAGGTCTGAAAAAAGGATTCGAAAATCTGGATAAACACATCGAAAACATGCGTTCTTTTGGCCAAACCGTGATGGTCGCTTTCAACCGTTATGCCTTTGATACGGATGAAGAGGTTGCTGCGATTGCTGCACATTGCGAAAAACAGGGTGTACGCTTTGTTGTCAACAATGCCTTCATGGAAGGAGGTCCGGGTGCAGTCGAATTGGCGAATACAGTGGTCGAACTGATCGAAAAACAACCTTCGGGGGAAATGACTTTCACTTACAATGATGAAGATTCGATTCCTCAGAAAATTCAAAAAGTAGCTACTAAGATTTATGGAGCGAAATCTGTCAGCTTCAGCACGAAAGCTGAAAAAATGATCAAGCATATCGAGTCTCTGGGAATCAGCCATTTCCCGATTTGTATTGCAAAAACACAATATTCCTTCTCGGCTGACGCTAAAGCATATGGAGTGGCTAAAGATTTTGAAATCAAGATCACAGATATCGTAATCAATCAGGGCGCTGAATTCATCGTGGCAATCGCCGGTGAAATCATGCGTATGCCCGGACTTCCAAAAGTACCTCAGGCTAACTTTATCGACATCGTTAATGGAAATATCGAAGGACTTAGCTAATCAATAGTTTTATCCTGAATAAAAAAAATCCTGATGGAAAGACCATTTGTTCTTTCTATCAGGATTTTTTTATTCTCTGCTTGTTATTCACTTACCCTTTTCAAAATATTATAAGCACTGATGATCCCCAATTCACCCGCTTTGCTCAAGTCCGCTATACCTTTCTGGTTCTGGCCAAGATACAAATAAACCAGTCCCCGGTTAAACAATGCTTCGGCAAAATCCGGATAGAGTTCGATTGCTTTATTAAAGTCAGGAAGTGCAAGATCATAATTACGTTGCATACAATTTACATTCGCCCGGTTATAATAGGCATAAACAAACTTTGGATCCAGCTCAATCACTTTATCATAATCGCGCATCACCATCTCAAACTCAAGCTTACGTAAATTGACACCTTCGGTATTTACCTTTGAGGCCGCAAAGGAATTTTCTTTTTTTCTGGTGAGTTTAGCATCAAAAGCAGTAGCCAAATTCAATTTCATCTGAATATTCTCATCGGTATCTGCCTGCTCGCTTTTGTATTTTCCCGTTTCCAGTTGTTTCATACGTACGGCAGCCCGATTAAAGTAACCCAGCACAAAATTATCTTTAATTGCTAAAGTGGCATTCAAATCATTCACCGCACTCTGAAAATCCTGCACAAGCATAAAGTCCATGCTTCTTCCGAAATAAGGAAGTGGATTATTCGGAGAAATCTCAATCAAACGAGAATAGTTGTCGATCGATGCGAAATGCTCATCGGCCTGATCGGATGTAAGAGGAGCCTCTTCCGATGTAGGGCGCAGGCGCTTATTTAACAAATTCATTTTATTGAAATCAGAAATCTGACGGTCAAAATAAACTGATTGACGAACCTGTTCTCCCTTTTCATAATATGAAAGGATAAATGATCCGGCGAGTTCGATATTTACGTTATTGTCCTGTACGCGTCCGCGAACATCACTTTTATATTTCGATTTGTTATTCTCATTGTCTGTAACAAGAATGCGATTGAATTTCGCAATGTTTTTATCAGATTCTTTACGGGTTCCCCCTTTTTGGCCTGATGCTGATTCCTCTTCGGAATCTTCATTTTTAGCTAAATCCGGATTATTACGTCTGGCTTCACGCTCAGCCAGCAACTCCTTTTCAAGTTTATATGCCGCCATAAAATCTGCCTCACCACCTTTCAGGTCGTTCATCTTACGCTTTGCTTCCGAACGGGCATACAAACCCGGCAAAAACCTTGGATATTCGTCAAGCACCGCCGTATAATCTTTCACCGCGCCCCGGAAATCTCCCGTTTCATCACGTAAAACAGCCCGGTTGTAATAGGCAAAATAATTATCCGGTTCCAGACGAATCACCTGAGAAAAATCGGAAATAGCGCGGTTGCGATCACCTACGTAAGACCGCAGTAATCCCCTGTTATAGTATGCGATCTTGTTGTTTTTATCCAACTCGATTACGCGATCATAGTCTTGCATGGCCCCACGCAAATCTTCAAGATGATATCTGATCAGACCTCTGTTGATATAAAAGTTACTAAAATCAGGTTCTAAGCGAATTGCCTGATTCATATCCTCCAGAGCCGGTTTGAAATTCTGCAATGCGCTTTTCACCATGGCCCGCTGTGCATAAGCGTAAGCACTGTGCTTATCTATCGCTATGGCTTTATCAAGATCAGCTACAGCCTGAATCGTATCACCTTTCTCCATGAGCATCGCAGACCGGCTCATGTACGCATTGTAAAAGGAAGGATGAATGCGTATCAATGTTTCGAAGCTCTCCGACGAATGATCATAATCCTTTTTCTGAGCATATGCAATCGCCTTGTTCAGTAAGAAGGTCTTATTTTCGGGAGCATAAGCCAATCCTTGGGTATAATCCTCTATCGCGCCATCATACTGTTCCAGATTTTGACGCGCGATGCCACGTACCTGGTAGGCATTCACAATAAACGGATTACGTTCAATACACATGCCGGCATCTTCCATTGCTCCCTGATAATCTTCGAGACTGATTTTAGCGATCGCCCGATAAAAATAGGGCTCGGCCAGGTAAGGCTTCACTTTTATGATCTGATTAAAATATTGTATGGAAAGCACATAATCTTCGAAATACAAAGCGTTGCGACCAATCGTCATCACGCGGTCTGTATTGATCTGTGCAAACAGTGTCGTCAAGGTTGTTATACAAAAAAATAGGGATAATATGATTTTTCGCATTGTATCTGAGCCTAATAAAAGATTGATTGGTATTGTATAGACGCAAATGTAACATAAAATCAGGAAGAACCCATAGCAGTTGGTTTCCTGAAAAGGTAATTTGATAAAAAAAGATTACACAAATATGAAATCGACACGAATGAAGAAGATCAAAAGCTCTTCCCCTCCTTATCAGATATTAAGAACCAACTCTCTTTTTGGATATTATTGCAATTAATGCACAAAATATGCAATTTAACAAATTATCATTCAATTTTAAACGAGTTAATCTGTATAAACTGCAATT
>JBOFCW010000343.1:0-4721 GCA_051646395.1 Bacteroidales bacterium | reverse complement strand
GCACTGGTTAAAAAAGAAATGGCTGCAAAATTTCCGGAATTATCACTTACGTTATTAGATAGCCGCTTCGCTTCAGTAGCCGACATCAAGCAGCAGATCAGCAAACTATCTCAAGAAAGCGTCCTGTTGATAGGCACCTGGAGAATCAATCGAAGTGGTTTGTATTTCTCAAGACACACACTACGAGATCTGATACCAGAAAAAAATACTGTGCCTACATTCTCCCTGACGGGACTCGGTATTGGGGATGTAGCGATAGGCGGATATACTCCCGATTATAAGATAGACACCAAACACATTACCTCTTGCCTTATCAAACTCTATCATCAACAAAACGATTCGGCATTTATATTACATACAAAAAATCATTATCAGTTCGATAGGCGGCTTTTAAAAAAATTCGGAATACGAGAATATCAACTACCGGTAAACAGTGACATTCTTGACGGACTGGAAGTAAAACTCAAAAAATACCAGGGATATATAACATTATCTCTGATTGCCGTGATATTTTTACTCTTACTTGCCGGCATCTGCATCCTGGCAGGAAAAAGACTTAAAGTAAAACAAAAGGAGCTCCTAATCGCCTTAGACAAAGCCGAACAATCCGAGAAATTAAAATCGGCATTTCTCGCAAACATGAGTCATGAAATCAGAACACCATTAAATGCAATCGTGGGCTTTTCAGAATTAATGATACAATCTGAAGACATTGAGGAAAAGAACAAATTTGGCGATCTTATACTACACAATAACGACCTTCTTCTCAATCTTGTAAACGACTTATTAGACTTATCAAAAATAGAAGCCGGCTATATCGATTTCCACTTCGAAGAGATAAACCTGAATCATCTTTTCGAAAGCTTGTACAATGACTTTCGTATCAGAAACAAAAAAAGCATCGAGTTACGACTCCTAATTCCACAAGAAGAATGTTATGTCAATACAGATCCTCAACGACTGACTCAGATAATCTCAAATTACATCTCTAATGCGATAAAATTTACAGACGAGGGCTCCGTAACCTTAGGATTTAATAAGACGAATGATGAAGTCGAATGTTTTGTTGAAGACACCGGTATCGGCATTGATGACAAAGAATTTCATAAGGTATTCTCTCGTTTCGAAAAATTTGATTCTTTCGCCCAGGGTACCGGGCTTGGTCTCTCTATCTGCAAAGCAATATCAGATGCCTGGAACGGCGAGGTGGGATTTTATTCGCAGCAAGGAATTGGCAGTAAATTCTGGTGTAAACTACCTTCTCACAAAAACGAAAACAATTTGTAGCCAATCAAAAGAAACAAGGGGATGAGTCCACCAAAGACCCATCCCCTTATTTCTTTTATCGTTGATATTTTAATCGAGTAAACCTTCCGGTAACTTCATATAAATTATCTTTTTCTTTTCATCAAGCTTTATCACAAACTCATCTACTGCCGGAACCAAAATCTGTTCACCCTCTTTTTCAATAACAAACAAAACATTGGCAGTTGAATCATCAACCTCCTTTATATCGCCCAGATATCCGTGATCTGCCTCTATCACCTGATAATTCAAAAAGAAATCTTTTCCTCCCTGCATCGCTTCTTCTTCCCGAACAAAGGATTTAGGAAAATAAACATCCAGATTAGTAAACATTCTCCCCTCTTCGGCACTATCAACATCAATAAGCTTCATCAAAGCAGTCGTATCGGTGCGAAACCGATATTCTTCGATAAAAAAGGGAACAAAAATCCCATCAATATCACAAACAATATAAGGACAATCCGTTCTGTCAAAAACATCATCGGTAAACGTAAATGACAACTCCCCGCTTAAACCATGGGGTTTATTGAATTGACCAATCTTAATCAGGTCATCTCTTTTTATCATATCAAAGATTATATTAAATACGTGAAATACGCGCTCCGATTGCATTCAGTCGCTTGTCTATATCCTGGTATCCACGATCAATCTGATCAATGTTGTGGATTGTACTGATTCCTTCAGCAGACATGGCCGCTATCAACAATGCTATACCGGCACGTATATCCGGAGAAGACATCACTGCTGGTCGGAGCTTAAACTGATTATCCAATCCGATCACAGTTGCCCGATGAGGATCACAAAGAATGATCTGTGCCCCCATGTCAATCAATTTATCGACAAAAAACAAGCGGCTTTCAAACATTTTCTGATGAATCAGCACACTGCCTTTTGCTTGGGTCGCCGTAACCAGCAATACACTCAACAAGTCGGGAGTAAGACCAGGCCACGGGGCATCAGCAATCGTCAGGATAGAACCATCAATAAACGATTCAATGGTATAATGATCGTGAGAAGGAATATACAAATCATCTCCAATTTGCCCAACTGTTATGCCCAACCGTCTGAAACTATCCGGGATAACGCCTAAATTATCAAAAGAAACATCCTTTAAGGTGATTTCTGATCCCGTCATAGCTGCCATACCGATAAAACTACCCACTTCTATCATATCAGGCAATATACGATGATTAGCCCCTCCCAGAAAAGTAACACCTTCTATTTCGAGTAAGTTCGATCCGACACCGCTGATCCGGGCACCCATTGCATTGAGCAATTTACTTAACTGTTGAAGGTAAGGCTCGCAGGCTGCATTATAAATTGTCGTTTTACCCTCAGCTAATACAGCAGCCATCAGAATATTTGCAGTTCCGGTAACAGATGCTTCATCAAGAAGCATATAAGAACCTTTGAGTTTTTTCGCAAAAATCTCATAAATCTGGCGCGTATTATTGTACTCAAAATCAGCACCCAATTTCTGAAGCCCGATAAAATGTGTATCCAAACGACGTCTGCCAATCTTATCGCCTCCGGGTTTGGGTAACATTGCATAACCAAAGCGTGCAACCAGCGGACCTAAGATCATTACAGAGCCTCTTAATGAAGCTGATTTACGCAAAAACTCATCCGAATGCAGATAATCAATATTGATTTCATCTGCCTTAAAGCTATATGTATTCGCCTCCGGATGAGAAACCTTTACCCCCATATCCCGAAGCAAATGAATCAGATTATTTACATCCAGAATATCAGGTACATTTTCAATAACTACCTGTTCCGGAGTAAGCAGAGTTGCACAAATGACCTGTAAAGCTTCATTTTTGGCACCCTGAGGAGTTAATACCCCTTCCATCTTGTGGCCGCCTTCTATAATAAATGCAGACATATCGTTCTTGTTAAATTTCGTTTATGCAAGATAAAAAAAAAGCGGTTATCTAACCGCTCTTCGTATGGTGTTTTTATTTTTTCTCTGAGAGATTTCTCTTGCGTTTTTAAGGCGCAACATCTGTGAATCCAAATGGATATCATCGTGTGTATATTCACTAATATCCTTAAAGATTTTTTCATCCTCCACATCTCCGTCTTTCGATACATTAAGGAAAGAACGCTTCATCTGATGAGCCAACAACGATATCAAATGTCTGCGTTCGGGCGAATCCTGCATGCAACGGGCTTTTTCAAGCATCTGCTCGAGGAACTTACCATAATGCCGATAACGGATACGGGGCAATGAGTATGATATCTTTTCGGGACGAGTGTAAAGATTTTCTTTTCTGATTATCTCATAAGGATAGTCAATATCTAATTTAAAATCAGACATGATTGCCAAATGATCCCATAACTTGTGTTTGAAATCCTCAACATCCCGAAGATGAGGAAATAGATTTCCCATGATATTAATGATACTATGCGCACAACGGGTCCGTTCAGCACGGTTTTCTATGGTTAGCGCATGATCCACCATACTTTGCACGTTTCTTCCGTATTCGGGAAGAACCATCCGCTTGAGTTGAGTATTATATTCCATTTTTCAATCTGATAAGATTGTTATATTATTTTATTTTTAGGAGTCGTAGCAACAAACTCTTTTAGGTAAAAAGGCTCAAAATAGGCTACATCTTTAAAATCCATCCGTTTGAAAGCCATCTCAGCAAGGGCTGTCATGTCGTATGCGACAGGCATCACCGATTGAATAAAACGGGCATTCGGATGATTAATGATCTTTTCGCATTTGGCAGCTCCATCTCCGAAAAAATAAACCGGATGAAGATCCAAAATCTCTTTATAAGAGTTTTCATCGATAATATCTGCTGAAACCGGCTTCACTTCGCTCAAACCCAAATCGTATATTGCCGAATAGACTTCCATTCTACGGGCATCAATCATCGGGCAGAAAAGAGCATCCTCTGCGAAACTCCCCCCGAACATAACCGAGCAAGTCATGATTTGCAATGTATTCAAAGCAATCAGAGGCAAATTCAATCCAAAACAAAGACCTTTGGCTTCAGAAACACCGATTCGCAAACCGGTATATGACCCCGGACCGCAACTGACAGCAATTGCATCAAGATTATATTGTTTTGAACGGGCAAATGCAAGGGCTTCCTCTACAAACGGCCCCAGATTCCGGGCATGAGACGGACCTTCAAAGGCCTCTTTATGAAATTCTACTCCCCCATCACGAGTCAGGGCAACGGAGCAAACTGTTGTAGAGGTTTCAATATTTAGTATTACGGGCATAGGTGCGTAAGCTTTAAAAATAAAGAGAAGACTTTAAGAGTTTTCCTGTTTTCGATATGACAAAAATAAACAATTTTAGTTGTATATTGAATGGTCCAACGAGAATTAAGATTAATTTTGCGAAAACTTTGTACACAATGATACAGTCTATGACAGGTTTCGGCAAAGCTACAGCC
>JBOFCW010000319.1:0-5127 GCA_051646395.1 Bacteroidales bacterium | reverse complement strand
AAAAGGGCTTGTCTAAAGATATTAATAAGTCCAACTCGTGTATTTCAACGGGTTGGACCCAATTCTTTATGTTTTAGCGGACAGTAATATATTTTTATGACTTTTATTTTCAAAAATATATTTGTTATCTATATAAAATAAAAAGATCCCATCAATGCAACGAGTTATTTACCGATGGGATCTGAGTATCCCTATTTGAATTTCTGCATCTTTAGATTAAATACTTATTCATTTCCGTAATGTCAAGATTTCTTTGAAGAATATATTTTTCTTTTTGTTCTGAGTCTATATCACCAACCATAAAATATCGGCTATCCGGGTGCGCAAAGTAAAAACCACTAACAGTCGCATGCGGATACATCGCTCCATGTTCGGTTAAAGTAACACCTATTTCAGAAAAGTCCAGTAAACTATCTAAAATGAAATTTATAGATTGATCTGGTAGAGATGGATAACCGACTGCTGGCCGGATTCCTCTATACTTCATTTTTTTTATTTCATCAGGAGTCAGCATTTCATCAGGAGCATACCCCCAGTCCTCTCTACGAACGCTACTATGCAACCATTCACTTGCAGCTTCAACTAAACGATCGCCCAGCGACTGCAATAAAATAGTTTCATAATCGTCCCCCTTCGCCTTTGTCGCTTCGAGCATTTGGGTAAATTCAAGTCCAACGGATACAACGAAAGCACCCAAATAATCTTTTCGGTTCATTGATTTGGGCATGATAAAATCCGCCAATGACAAATAGGTCTTATCGTCTTTTTCTGCTTGTTGCCTTAATACAGGTATCTCAAGCAATCCTTTTGAAGAAGAAAGCGTAATCCGGTCAATATCGGAATTCGCCTCAAAAAAGCCGATACGGGCAGTCAATGAAATATCTTGTCCCTCAAGATTGTCCAATAAACGATTTGCCTCCTTGTACAACTGCATGGCCTGAGCCGCTTTTTTGCGGTCTTGTTCTTGAAACGATGCTAACCAAGTAGCTCTGCAACTATCACATCCTTGTATTTTAGCTATTTGCGCATAACCACCACTTAATTTCCATGTATGAAAGAAGTAGGTCCAGTTTATAAATTCTCGTACATTTTTCACACTGATTTGTTTGACTGTTTTGACATCCGGGCAATTCGGTTCAGATACATCATATTCATCCCAATCAAGTCGCAATCTATTATCACATGCAGTTTGATATGAAATCAGCGGTTTTTTAGTTTGTAAGGAAGCACACAAAGCCTCTTGCTCCTGATTTAACTGATTAACTGTTGTTTGTCGTGTTTCAGGATTCAACAACTGAGCTGCCAGTAAAGGATTCTGTGCTGCATCTTTTAAATGAAATACGGGTCCCTGATAGTTAGGTGCTATTTTAACCGCAGTATGCAAAGCCGACGTCGTGGCACCTCCAATCATCAATGGTATTGATAAACCAGCCTGTTGCATTGCTGTAGCAACACGACACATTTCCTCAAGAGAAGGTGTAATCAAACCGCTTAAACCGATGAAATCCACTTTTTGTTCAATAGCAGTACGAACGATTTCATCTGCAGAAACCATAACCCCTAAATCAATGACTTCAAAATTATTACAAGACAAAATAACACCTACGATATTCTTACCGATATCATGCACATCACCTTTTACTGTTGCCAATAAATATTTTCCCGCACAAGACGATGATCCCTGCTTTTTCTGCGCTTCTATTGCAGGTTGCAAAATCTCAACTGCTCGTTTCATCGTACGCGCCGTTTTTACAATCTGAGGTAAGAACATTTTGCCAGCCCCGAAAAGTTCACCAACCAGATTCATTCCTTTCATCAAAGGGCCGTCTATAATATCTATCGCTTTATCATAGTCCTCCAATGCTTCAGCAAGATCTTCTTCCAGAAACTGTGTATTTCCTTTTCTCAAGGCATCAATCAGCTTTTCTTCCAAACTTAGCGATGATCTGACATCCGCGCGCACTTCATCCGTTAAAGCTGCTCCTTTAAGTGATCCGGCTACTTCAATCATTTTTTCTGTAGCATCTGGCTTACGATTCAAAACAACATCCTCAACCAGAGAAAGCAATTCTTCGGGTATGTCTGCATAGGTCACATTAGTCGCAGGGTTAACAATCCCCATATCCATACCTGCCTCAATAGCATGATACAGAAAAACTGCATGCATCACTTCCCGGATATAATTATTTCCGCGGAAAGAAAATGATAAATTACTTACGCCTCCACTTACCTTAGCCCCCGGCAGATTTGATTTTATCCAGGCTGTAGCCCGTATAAAGTCGACGCTATAATTATTATGTTCGGCAATGCCGGTTGCAATAGCCAAAACATTAGGATCAAATATGATATCATACGGATTGAACCCAACTTCCTCTGTCAATAGCCGATATGCCCGTTCACAAATCTCAATGCGTCTTTCATATGTATCTGCCTGCCCTTTCTCGTCGAATGCCATGATTACGACAGCTGCTCCCAAACGATGTATCATACGAGCCTGACGTAGAAAAACAGCCTCTCCCTCTTTTAATGAGATGGAATTAACGACTGATTTACCTTGCACGCACTTTAATCCAGACTCAATCACCTCGAAACGAGATGAGTCGATCATTACGGGCACTTTACAAATATCCGGATCGGTTGCTATCAGATTCAGAAAGGTCACCATCTCTTTCTGTGCGTCAAGCATCGCATCATCCATATTAATATCAATGATCTGAGCACCATCCTCTACCTGCTGACGGGCAATCATCAATGCTTCATCGTAATTTTGCTCTTTTATTAACCGTAAGAATTTTCGTGAACCTGCAACATTACATCGCTCTCCCACATTGACAAAGTTACTCTCTTGTTTGATTGTCAGAGGTTCGAGGCCGGAAAGTATCGTATGTGAAGGCATCTTTGGCAACTCTCTTGGGGATGCCTTCAGGGCCAAATGTGCTATTTCGGCAATATGATCCGGAGTGGTGCCACAACATCCACCCAAGATATTTACTAGTTTATCACCCGTAAATACCTTTAGATGAATTGCCATGGTTTCCGGTGTTTCGTCATATTCTCCGAATCGATTGGGCAAACCCGCATTCGGGTAAGCCGAAATATAATAGGGTGCTTTTTCTGACAATTCCTTTAAGAAAGGTAGCATTTCATTCGCTCCGAAAGAACAATTCAATCCTACGGATAATATATCCGCATGCATAACCGAAGCCAGAAAAGCATCCATTGTCTGCCCGGAAAGGGTATGGCCCGCAACATCGGAAAGAGTAACAGAGAGCATAATCGGCACGTGGCGACCAACTGACAACATGGCACTTTCTGCTGCATATATAGCAGCTTTTGCATTAAGTGTATCGAAAATGGTTTCAATAAGAAGTAAATCTACACCTCCTTCTAAGAGGCCTTCGATTTGTTGCTGATATGAATCAGCAAGCTCATCGAACGTAAGTGCTCGAAATGAAGGATCGTCCACATCGGGAGACATGGAAGTTGTTTTATTGGTGGGTCCGATTGCTCCAGCCACAAACCGAGGTTTATCCGGGTTAAGGATGGTATATTTTTTCGCGGCGTCCTTTGCTAAACGTGCCGCTGTTTCATTGATTTCACTCACATAATCTTGCATGTGATAGTCACTCAATGACACCGATGTGCTATTGAATGTGTTGGTTTCAATAATATCGGCACCAGCCTGAAGATAAGCTTCGTGAATTTCGGTAATTATATCCGGACGTGTAAGTGTAAGTATATCATTATTCCCCTTCATCATACCCGGCATTTCGGCAAAACGGTTCCCTCTGAAATCTGCCTCATTCAGCCCATAGCGCTGAATCATTGTACCCATTGCACCATCTAAAATCAAAATCCGGTGACGAAGAAGTTCTTGAATATTCATCTTTGTTATCTTTAAATTCGATCTACAGGAATCATCCTGTTTAATAATTTTCAAAGATAACAAATCCCTGTAGTAAGTAAAATCATTTTGCTTCTACCTACTACAAAAGATAAGCATTTTGTCAATCGACACAGATATATTCAAAGTGTATAACTTTGAAACAGTTACAAATAAAGGCATTGATATTATTTAACCCGGTTCGGATTTTTGGAAATAAAGTCCTTCCAACCGGAGTAGCTTTTTTCTTGCACCGGTCGACTACTTTGATAAAAATGACACAAAGCGGCAGCCAAGCCGTCCGTTGCATCCAACTGGGGTAACATATTTTCCTGAGGAATTTTCAATATCTTCTGAAGCATTGAAGCAACCTGTTCTTTGGATGCACTACCACTTCCGGTGATAGACATTTTTATTTTCAAAGGAGCATATTCAGTAATTGGTAATTCCCGACTTAAAGCCGCCGCCATTGCAACCCCCTGTGCTCTACCTAGTTTCAACATTGACTGAACATTTTTCCCGAAAAAAGGAGCCTCGATGGCAAGTTCATCCGGATGATACTGATCAATCAATCCAACCACCCGCTCGAAAATTCGTTTTAAACGCAGATAATGATCCTCAAATTTATTCAATTGCAATACGCCCATGGCCAGCAATCTGGGTTTATTATCCTGGACAATCAAAACTCCATATCCCATTACATTGGTTCCTGGATCTATGCCTAATATGATGCGTTCCTTCATTCTTAAAGATCGATCACCTCCATCAGCGTACTAAATCCAACTACCTGCGATCCGAAACGCGCTACAAGATCTTCGTTCAAACGATCGCCGGTCTCGTCATACCATTCGTCAAGCTTTTCAAGATCGGCAATCTCGAACTGCAAAGCCAAACTCGATCCTTCCTGCGGTTCTTGTGTCATTACCCGTGTCAGACGTGGATTATTCAACTCTTTTGCTGCAATTGCCTGAGGAATAAATTCATTTTTCAGATAGCTTAGAAACTCATCAAGAACAAGATTGTCCACATGATAAGTCGTATTAAATATAATCATATGTTTATATTTTTGATTACTTAAATGTTTTATGCAAAAATAGGACTCTTCCTTTATAAATCCAATTATCTACAACTCCTCATTGTAGCTATAACACGATGTGATTCCTTTAGTTTTATTTTTTTGCATCTGGAAAAAAATCTGAAGTGGATCAATTAGCTTATTAGTCACATGATTGTATTAATAAATG
>JBOFCW010000275.1:0-2291 GCA_051646395.1 Bacteroidales bacterium | reverse complement strand
TGTGATTTTTATTACAACCAATCTTTATATTTTCGTATTTATAATGTTTTGACGAATTGAACCAATATACTATAAGAAATGGCGATGAGTGACAGCCATTCGTAAAAAGAAAATGGTAAAGGAACCATACCAATGGTCTTCCCGAACCATGTATAAGGTATGATGATTCCCAACATAAGTAAACATACAGCAACTGATATTCCCACATCTGCACTATTAAGAGCTGCTTCATCATTGATTCGTTTACAAATAAAATCTTTGAAGAAATCAGACGGACGTCGGTAGGAATCATATATCTTTTGTAATGACGGAGACAATGGCCAGAAAGAACAGGATGAAATTAAAAGGATTTTTAATGGATTCAAATAAAAAATTATATCACTGAGTCTTTTCCTTGCTGAATATCCGGTTAACACCATCTTTTTCGCGATTTCTAACTACTTGCCAATCGGGCATTCCCTCCGTAGTACAACCAAATTCATTAAAAATATCAGAAATATTTTTAATGGCGTACTGGGGGATGCGATCATCTGTCTCTTTCTTTACCTTTGGCTGTTTTATCATGTAATAACATCTGTCTGCTATTTATTGTAATATGGAGTCAAATGTTTGTTATTTATTGAGTTGTCTTTCGTGTAAAGAATAGATCAAGTAAAAAAATATGTTGATATTTATTTTATTCTTACTGTATATGAAAGAAAAAAAAGGATTGAACATTTTGCGAGAAGTATCTCTCTGCGGAGGACAGTAGAATTCTCTGCAGAGAGGCATTTGTTCGGATAAGAATAAATATAAAATCAGATCTGAAAGAAAGCATCCTATCCTGATCGCTATAATTGCAAAAGAGGCTCTCCGAAAACATTGTTCAGAAAGCCTCATTTATTTATTTCTTAAAAAGTTGAGAAGCAGCTATTTAAAATTCAGGAAAAGGTTGATATTGATAAGGGATGACACGGTTATCCCTGATAGATGCTTTGACATCGATTATCCGTTGATTCGAGCTTCCTCTGAAAAGTAATTCCGGATCTTTCATATTATTTATAAAGCGGCCATCAATCAAAACATCGATATACCCGAGCATATTACGCATGGATTCATTTTCGACTATTTGCTCATACCGATATCCTGTATAGCACCAGATGGTTTTGTTACTTTCTGCTTTGATTTTCTGAGCTAAAAGCGTAAATTCATGTACCTGAAAAAAAGGATCTCCACCACTAAATGTTATATTCGAACTATAGCTCTTTATTCTATTCCAAATTTCGTCGATAGAATAACGTTTGCCATGGTTAATATTCCAGGATTGTGGATTATGACATTTTTTACAACGATGAACGCATCCTGCTCCATAAAGTGTCAGTCGAAATCCCGGCCCATCAACAACGGTATCTTCAACAATATCCAATAACGAGATGGTTTTAACCATGTTGTACTCTGTCTTTTAATTCGGCAAGTTTAGCTCTGTTCCATCTGTCAGTCGTTCCAACCAGATAACCGGTGATTCGTTGTAACCGATCAATATGGTCGCTGTTGCATTTCGGACAATGGGTCAGATCAGAAATAGAATCCTCATATCCGCAGTCCATACACCTGTTGCGGTTATGGTTAATAGAGCCATAACCCATATTGAGTTTATCCATCATATCGACTACTGTAAAGATTGCATCCGGATTGTGAGTGGCATCTCCGTCGAGTTCTACGTAAAAGATGTGTCCTCCACGTGTCAGATCATGATATGGAGCTTCAATCTCAGCCTTGTGCGCCACCGAGCACTTGAAATATACGGGAAGATGACTTGAGTTCGTATAATAATCTCTATCCGTGATTCCCTCTAAAATACCATATCTTTTCTTATCCATCCGGGTAAAATGGCCCGATAACCCTTCAGCAGGAGTCGCCAATACACTATAGTTATGACCGTATCGTTCGCAAAACTCTTCGGCTCTTTTTTTCATGTGTCCAACGATACGTAATCCCAATTCATGAGAGGTATCTGACTCTCCATGATGTTTACCAGTCAAAGCCATCAAACATTCTGCAAGACCTATAAATCCGATTCCTAATGTTCCCTGGTTAATAACCGGTTCGATCGTACTATTGGGTTTGAGATTTTCAGAACCTAACCAAAGGCTACTCATTAACAACGGAAATTGTTTCGCAAGGGCTGATTTTTGAAATTCGAAGCGTTCATGAAGTTGTCGGGCCGTAAGATCGAGCATATGGTCTAATCGCAGGAAAAATACTTCTATTATTTTCTCCGTCGTTGGTTCACTCATCGACTCAATGGCTAG
>JBOFCW010000269.1:0-2369 GCA_051646395.1 Bacteroidales bacterium | reverse complement strand
AGTCCATCATTTTGTTTTTGCGCCGCAAAGGTAGATCTTTGGGCAAAAGCCCATACCTTTGTAAAAAGGAAAAAATCTATCATATCGATAGATAAAACCGATCGATCAAACATGGAGTTACGTCAGTTAAAATATTTCTCGGAAGCAGCTGCCTGCCTTAATTTCACGGAGGCCGCACGCAGGCTGTTTATCACCCAAAGCACACTTTCTCAGCAAGTAAAACAACTGGAGGAAGAATTGGGAATCCCCCTGTTCGACCGCATCGGAAAGCATGTGCGCCTCACCGAAGCTGGCGAATCATTCCTTCCTTATGCCCGGCAAACACTACAAAGCACGGAATACGGGAAGCAAAAAATTCGCGACTTGCAACAGATTCATTGTGGCACCCTGCGTATCGGAGTCACCTATAGCCTCAGCCCGCTACTGACCAATGCGATTGTTGCCTTTAACCGGAAATACCCCGATATCCGCCTCGACATTCAGTATTTCAGTTCGGCATATCTGTTGAACCGGTTAAGAGAACATCACTTCGACTTCATTCTTTCTTTCCTTCCGAATAAGAAAGACGACATCTACGAATCGTTGGCACTGTTCGACTCCTCTCTGGTATTGGTAGCTCACCGCTCTCATTCGCTGGCCCCCCTCAACAAGATCGATTGGATGCGATTACAAAAAGAACCGCTCATTCTACCTTCGGTAGGACTCTCAGCCAGGTCGGTACTCGACTCGCTGCTGACCAAACGCAACATCCGGCTTACGCCTCAAATCGAAACCAACGATGTGGGGGCAATCCTGCAACTGGTAAAAACCGGTAGGTGGGTTTCATTGTTATCAAAAGCGACTGTATTGGAAAACCCCGAATTAAAAGCGATTCCGCTTCAGGATAAAGGTGCCGAAATGCAAGCCTCTCTGATCTGGCTCCGTGATGCCTATCAGCAAAATTCGGCACGTGCCTTTCGGTCGATCATGGAAGAAAGCGCGCGCAATTACAATGCTCATCTGGGTACCCTGTTATAAATCTTATCGCATTTTAAGTCTGTTGCTTGAAGTGATTTTTTATATTTGTCAGTTAATCAGTATTCAATTATAATATCTATGGCTCTATCCGATAAATTACGAGACCTGACCTTCCGCGAAAAACTGATCCGGATTTTACTTTTTCTGGCTGCAACCGCTATCGTCGTTTATTTCCTTCCCCGCGAAGGAAAATTCAGATATCACTTTCAGGAAGGGAAACCTTGGAAATACGGATTGCTTACCGCCTCTTTCGACTTTCCGGTTTATAAGACCGATCATCAGATCCAGTCTGAACGCGACAGCATCATGCGGCGTTATCACCCTTACTATAAAATAAACAAGGGCACAGTAGATGAACAAATCACACAGTTGGAACAAGACTATAACGGAGGTCTCAACCAGACTCTTTCCCGAAAGGACTACCTATATCTGATCGGCGCATTGCGCACGCTGTATCAGGAAGGTATCATTTCATCTGGAGAGCAGGGCGATCTGCACCGTTCACAAACAAAGGCTGTCAGGATTCTGGATCATAACATCTCGAAACTCAAACAACTCAATACGATCAAAACGGTTCGTGAAGCCTATGAATCGATACTTTCGGGTGCTCCCGACGACGATACCCGACGTAATCTGCGCGCGGGCAATATCAACCATTACTTGTCGGTCAACCTTACGCTCGACACGCTTACCTCCCAGAAAGTAAAAAATGAGCTGTTACAAAATATTTCGGCCTCGAGCGGACTGGTTCAGGCCGGAGAACGAATCGTAGACCGGGGAGAGATCATCACCCCGGAAACCTTCAATATCCTGCGATCACTGGAAATGATCAATGAGAAAAGAGCCGGCACAGCAGGAGAGCAATCACTTACCCTTATCGGACAGATACTGATCTCCTTGTTGCTAATGGGTTCGCTGCTGCTGTTCCTGAACCTCTATCGGCCGGAGATGTATGGCCGTTTGCGCGATGTGGAAGTCGTATTGTTACTCGTTACGACGATGGTGATGCTTTGCTCGTTTTTAGGCCATTTCCGGCTGTTGAGCATTTACCTGGTACCTTTTGCCATTGTGCCGATCGTGGTCCGGACGCTGCTCGATTCGCGCGTGGCATTCTTCACTCACATTGTGACAATCACTCTGTGTTCGTTTCTCGCACCTTTCTCCCTGGAGTTCTTTCTATTGCAGATATGCGCCGGTATCACGACCATTTTCAGTCTGAAAGAACTTACACAACGCTCGCAATTGGTAAAGGTAGCCATATTCATCTTTCTGACTTATTCGGTCGTTTACGTCGGATATTCGATGATCGTGGAGGCAAGTATCGATAAGATTAATCCGGTGATGTTTCTCTA
>JBOFCW010000251.1:0-3286 GCA_051646395.1 Bacteroidales bacterium | reverse complement strand
CTCTTTCATCATCGGGTCTGCTTCCAGTCCCATTTGTTTTATTTTCCGGGTATACCTCTCCGTCATCTCCTTTTTGGCTTCGAGCGGAGTATGTACGGCGTAAAAACTGCATACGGCAAAGAACGGCTTCTCATGCGGCTGTTGCAGATAGTCGGTTGTTTTGCGAATCATATAGTCGGTAAGGTATTCGCCTTCCGGTGCATCTTCCATGCCGACAATCAGTTTGTCTGAATCGTTCTGACTCTTCTTGTTGAAGGGTGCGAAATAGGAGGAGGTAGCTCCCGCTTTGCCACCCCCGATGTTGATGTCAAAGCCTTTGTCTTGCGGAAAGGTCGTGTTGTCGCTCAGGTGCCATTTGCCGATGAAGAAGGTTTCATAGCCCCCCTCTTTAAAAGGCATTGCAATGCAGTAACTGTCGGCATCCACTTTCCGGTCGTCGCCCTTGGCCGATGCCTGCGGACGGGCACAGTGGCGCCCCGTTATCATCGCATAGCGCGACGGCACACTGCGGGGATAGGCGACATAGGCTTGCGAAAACGTTGTACTTTCTTTGGCCAGCTCGTCGATCTGGTGTGTTTCATACAGTTTCGACCCGGTAAGCGACAGGTCGTTCGCTCCCCAGTCGTCGACGATAAGCATCAGTACATTGGGTTGGTTTGCCGGTTTCTGCGCCAAAGTGTTTGGTGTGGGCAGAGCCGCCATGACGCTCATAAACGGAAGGCTATGTTTTATAAATTTCATGATTCTGAATTGATTGATTCATAACTGACTACTGAATACGGTTTTTGATATGGTCGTTCCAATACGCTTTCATCTGGTTATAGGCTTCCTGGTATTCTGTCTTTTTCACCACGTTTGCGGTTTCCTGCGGATCGTTTTGATAATCGTACAGCTCTTCTGCCGTAATATTGTTTACATCGCTTTTTTTGTTTGTCCAATCTACCCAAATTGTATATCGATAGCGGTTGTCGCGAATGGAATATCCCATTTTCTTACCACGCGGATATTGACTGACGGCATATGGTTTGAGTGAATCTTCGTTCTTTTCTCCTTTCATAACTTCTGCCAGACTTTCCCCGTCGAGGGAAGCAGGTTTGGTAATTCCGGTCAGGTCGCATAAGGTTGGATAGATGTCAAGAAACTCCACAGGTATGGTAACCTCTTTCTTTTTGCTCGAAGGATCCAGAATCAACATCGGTACATGGGTTGCCTGTTCAAAATTGGTATGCTTATTCCACAATCCGTGGTCGCCCAGGTGCCAGCCATGATCGCCCCAAAGCACGATGATCGTATTTTCGGCCAATCCTTTCTGTTCGAGTGCCGCTACGACCTTTCCGATCATATCGTCGGTATATGAGATGCAGGCATAATAGCCATGTATCAGTTCGCGCGCTTTAGAATCGGGTAGGATCGCATTCTCGATATCCGAAAAGGAGATCAGAGCAGGTATGTCGGAATAAGTCTGTAGTTCTCCGGCCTTGTGATATGCCAGATCCGGACTGTCGACTGCTTTTTGACGGAAAGAAGCCAATGGCATTTCTTCCCGGTTATAGAGATCCCAGTATTTCTTTGGAGCGCAGAAGGGAAGATGTGGTTTCTTAAATCCTACAGCGAAGAAAAACGGCTGATCTTCCGTATAATTTTCAATCAGTTGTACCGCACCATCGGCAATAGCTCCGTCGGTGTAAGCATTATACGGGATGTCAGCACATTCAGTGGTTGGTTTGATTTTCTGCTGAATGTATTTTTCAATTTCGTTTTTCTTTTTCAAACCTTGCCCGAGTGCTTCCTTGCGGAATGTATTGTAAGCTTTGCGTGTATCCGGATGTTGATATTGCGACATAACCGGTTGTTTGAAATCGGCGTTGTAATAGGCTTCATGATCGATATAGACTCCCGACCAGGATCTTTCGTCCGACTTTTTGTCAACCGAACGGGGATCGAATATCTTACCGATACCTGCAACGAGATATCCGTTTTCTTTAAAATGTTGAGGCAACGTTACGACGTCGGGGTTTTTAGCGCGTATCTGTGTTTTCAGATCCCATACCTCTGTGTTATCGGGACATAATCCGGTGAGCAGACTGGCACGGGTTGCTCCCGATACGGCTTGTTGGCAGAACGCATTCCGAAAAATCGTTCCCGCTTTCGCCATCTTATCTATATGAGGCGTTTGAGCGATTTTGTCGCCATAACAGCCCAGTAGCGGCTTTAAATCGTCGACAGCGATAAATAATACATTCTTTTGTTGTTTCTGACCGGATTTGGCATAGCAGGTTGAGCTTGTGGCAACTCCTGCTGTACAAAGTGCTAATCCACTGAAAATAAGTTTTGAGTTCATATTTATATAGAATTCGGTTTGATTTACTTCTCCAAAAATAGTTCCACGGTGTTGATTCGGGGTTTTAATTCAGGTTTTAAAGGTTTGAACTTGATTCCAACTAAAAAAATTAAAATAAAACCAACCTGAACAGAAATGGAACCACCCGTATCGGATAAAATAATTTTCTTTACACAAAAACAATATGCGTATTCTACAACTTTTCTGTCTTTGTTTGCTTTATCCGACCCTTCTATCGGGGCAGGTCGCCATAAGTGAGTCAATATACAGCTTATCTTCAGGCTTTGTCGGTTTTAACGGTCGGTCAACCGAAGGTCCTTCCTGGGATAATCTTCAATTCACTTCACTCGTCCGTTCGATGAATCCCGCTTCTTTTCGTTATCCGGCAGGATCCCAGGCTAACCTGTGGGACTGGCGTACGGGCAATTTTATTCCTGAAAGTGGTAAAAATGCAGCTTATCCTTTTACCATTACACAATGTACACGAGAAATACCAGTCGATACACGTTTGATATATGTCGTCAATATGGCGTATCCCACTCCGGCAACCGGGATATCCATGTATGCGGATGAAGCGACTCTCGCTTCCGATGCGACGCTGGATCTGAAAATAAATGATATCCTTGAAGCGATCCGGGCTTTTGATACAGCCGGGCGAATGCCAGATGTGATTGAACTGGGAAACGAGTTTTATTTTAAAAACGAGCATGCCGGAGTATATGGTAAAAACCCGGTATTGTATCTCGCCCATGCTCAAAAAATAGCACAAATCCTGAAAAACAACTATCCAGAACTCCCCATCCTGTTGGTCACTACAAAAAGTGGTACCAAGGGACGAGATGAATGGAATGACGCGATTTATCAAGAATTGAAAGCAAATACCCAACTTGCTGATTTGGTAGACGGCGTGGTTCAGCATCATTATGTAAAAGAGGGATACGGATG
>JBOFCW010000248.1:0-5684 GCA_051646395.1 Bacteroidales bacterium | reverse complement strand
TTTTTTGCTGCATTTGCTGCATCTGCTGCTTTTTGACTTTTTCCTGAACCTCTTTTTCATCCTGATTCATCGCATTCAGAATCTGCTCAGCCATTTCTTTCGAAATCTTATCACTTTGTTGCTGTTGTTGCTGATCCTGATTTTGATCCTTTTGATCCTTTTGTTCCTGTTTATTCTGATCTTTTTGATCTTGTTCGTCTTGTTTCTTATCCTTATTTTGGTCTTGTTGTTGATCCTGTTTTTGATCTTGCTGATCCTGTTTATCCTGATCTTGTTGTTGATCCTGTTTTTGATCTTGCTGATCCTGTTTATCCTGATCTTGTTTCTGATCCTGTTGATCTTGCTGATCTTTCAATAACTTCTGAGCCAAAGCCAAATTATAACGCGTCTCATTATCTGCGGGATTGATTCGCAAAGCCTGCTTGTATGCCTCTATAGCCTTCGCATAATCCTGAGAAGACAAAAAAATATTCCCTGTATTATGTATAGAACCACTAAGCATTTCACTCCCCGTTGCATTTTGAGCAGCTACTCCATATTGCTTAAGCGCATCTTCAAATTTCTGTTGTCGATAAAGTGCATTGCCCAAATTAAAGGCTGCCTGAGGCGAATTTGGATTTACCTCCTGACTTTTCCGATAATCAATCTCTGCTTCAGTAAATTTTTCCTGCTCATACATTTTATTGCCTTTTCGGATATTCAGCCTCTCTGCCTTCTGAGCAAATCCAACTGACGCAACAAGCGAACAAGCCATCAATAATATCTTTTTCATTCCTATAAATGTTTTTTATAAAAGGGGAATAAGTCTCACCCTTTCAGGAAGAAATTCGTCATAATACCTTGCTTCTAATTATCCGAACGATAAAAAAGAAGATATAACGAATACTCATCCCTCGTTTTAGAAAAGCTTCACTTTACGCAAAATACTATTTTTCCGATCCAGAATAAATACATCCAGAAATAATAAGACTAAAACTATCCAGGCAATATCCTGAAAACGATCATCATAATCTGAATACACTCTTGATTCAAGTTCGGTTTTGTTCATACTTTTCACATCGTCAGTCAAAGCTTTCAATGCAGAATTTGTATTGTCAGCTCGCACATAAATTCCATGACCAGCTGCTGCAATCTCTTTAGCCATCGTTTCATTAAGACGGGTTACTACGACATTCCCCTCCCTGTCTTTTCTGAAACTATTCGGGTTTCCACTTTCATCAGGTACTGGAGCTCCTTGTGGCTGACCAATACCAATCACATTCACCCTTATTCCCTTTTCGAATGCAACCTGAGCAGCTTCTACTGCATTTCCTTCATGATTCTCTCCATCCGTAATCACCACGATAGCCTTATCGCTCGATTCATTCGGAGTAAACGAACGGACAGCCAAGTTTATAGCCGCTCCGATTGAAGTCCCTTGTGAAGATACCATTTTAGGATTTATAGAAGATAAAAACATCTTGGCCGACACATAATCACTTGTAATCGGTAACTGCGTATAAGCATCTCCGGCAAAAACGATCAATCCCACTTTATCATTCTGCAACTGATCCACCAGACGAGACAACATCTGCTTGGCCTTTTCCAAACGATTCGGCGCAATATCACGGGCAAGCATCGAATTTGAAATATCGAGGGCGATCATAATCTCGACACCTTGTTTTTTTACAGTTTCTAATTTCGAACCGAACTGCGGACCGGCAATAGTAAAAACCAACAGGGACAATGCAGTCAACTGAATAATAAATTTCCAACGAGGCTTCGAAGCTGAAACATCAGGCATCAGAGATAGAAGCAACTCTGGATTTCCATATGCTTTTAACGCCCGACGTCGTTTCATTCGGCTGTATATGTAAAATAAAGCAATTGCCGGTATAACCGACAAAAGCCATAAAAATTCCGGATGTGCAAATCTGAACATATTATTTTTATTTTTCTCGGTTTAAGGAATTGTGCGCAAAAGCGTATTTCTCAAAAGGATATGAACAAGAAGCAAAGCGAAGGCAAGTAATGCAAAAGGAAGATACTCTTCTTCTTTCTTACTGTATTCCCTTGTACTGATCTTTGTTTTCTCCATCTGATCAATCTCTTCAAAAATTCCTTTTAACTTTCCCTTGTCTGTAGCCCTGAAATATTTACCTCCAGTAGCTATCGCCATTTCAGTAAGCGTATTTTCATCAATATCTACTTTCATGTCCTGATAAACCATTGTCCCATAGGGCGTCATAGCAGGAAATGGAGCTGTACCTTCTGTACCCACCCCAATCGTATAAACACGAATACCAAACGTTTTGGCTATTTCAGCGGCAGTTACCGGAGCTATATCACCGGCATTATTCGTTCCGTCTGTAAGCAAAATAATCGTCTTCGACTTAGCCTGACCATCTTTAATGCGATTGATGGCTGTGGCCAAACCATTACCGATTGCAGTTGCATTCCCATCGATCAGCTCTGTATTTACATCTTTAAGAAGATTAAGTAATACAGCATGATCAGTAGTCATCGGACACATCGTAAAACTTTCTTTCGCAAAAATAACCAAACCAATATTGTCATTCGCCCTACCATTGACAAACTGTGCAGCTACATCTTTCGCTGCCTCAACTCTATTGGGCTTAAAATCAGCGGCAAGCATACTGCCCGAAACGTCGAGTGTCAACACAATATCAATCCCTTCAGTATCGCTTTTACTCCAGCTATCAGTCGATTGAGGACGAGCCAGAACTACAATCACCAATGCAATTGCACCCAGTAAAACAGCAAAATTCACATGTCGCAACCAGGCTTTATATGTACGTCCTATTTTTCTGAATGCGCCTGTAGCAGAAACCTGCATCGAAGCCTGCGCCCCGCGTTGTTTCCACAAATACCAAGCTATTGCAGGTAGTAAAAGCAACAACAGATACAAATAAGATGGATTAGCAAATATCATTTTTTTCTTGTTTATAAATTAAGACTGGGATGTTTGATCCGGATCTTTCGTTTCTTCCTCAATTACAATTACCTCGCGTGTCTGAGTAACAAAAATCTGTGCATTGATAATACTCATTTCATTCTCTTCATAACCAGGACGCAATTTTGCAAATTTCACAAAATCAGAAAGCAGTAAAACCTGTTTTAGTTTTTCAATCATTTCTTTAGGAGCATCCGTTTGTTTGATTGAAGATAAAATTTCAGCGGATGTCATCTCCATCGCATTCACATGATAACGACTATCAATATAAACACGAAGAATATCAGTCAATGACGTATAATACTCTTTCTCTAGTCCCTGCTGCCAAAGTTTTTGCTCTTTCAGCTCAGTCAGAGCTTTCACTGCAGTCTCATAAGGCGACAGTTTAGGCGCAACATGAGCGATTTCGTTCGGATGATCTTTACGATATTTCCATCTCTTGTAAAAATACAGACTCCATATGATCACAAACAAGATAATCAATATACCCATTACTGTCCAATAGTAATCCATCAAGACAAAAGGAGCTGCCTGTACCGGTTTGATATCGAAAAATTCTTTACTTTCAGCATCGACATCATAAGTCACCACTTTTAATGCCAGAGAATTGGTATACAAAGTATCCTCCCCGGAAACAAATGTAAACGGAGGCATATAATAAAGTGCAGAATCAAAAGATGTAATCAGGATATCCTGCTTAACGGTAAAACGCTGATCACTCAACCGAACCGTATCGGGAGCCGTTAATCGCAATACTTCTATTCCACTCACAATGGTATCCCCGATCAATGGAAACTGGACATGTTCCCCATCACTCTGCGTTGCCTCAAGGTGAATCCGGGTTTGCTCTCCTATCAGAATAGATGCTGAATCCATCGCGGCTGCGACATTGACTTGCGCCGCAACAGGAGACAACGAAAGTAGAAAAGCTCCAGCAACAAAGGCTTTTTTATATAACATATTCATGTTCAACTTCCTCTTTTCTTAAACATTCCCAAAAGTGCAGGCACAAAATCCTGATCAGTCGCAATAGAAACCGTATCTACACGACTCTTATTAAATGAGTCGACTGCTTTTTGTTGATTTTCACGCCACCAAGCGGCATAACGCTCTCGGGTTTTCCGAGACGAGGTATCCACCCAAATCTCATTTCCGCTTTCAGCATCTTTCATTTTAATAAGACCTACAGGAGGAAGTTCCGTTTCACGGGGATCATATATCTGTACTGCAACCATATCGTGCTTTGAGTTAGCAATCGTCAGAGCTTTCTGAAAATCTCGATCGTCGATAAAATCCGATATCAAGAATGTCGTACAACGTTTTTTCTGCGCATTCGTGATATACTGTAGCACCTTAGTTATATCGGTACCTCTCTCAACCGGTTTAAAATTTATCAGCTCGCTGATAATTGCTAACACATGTCTCTTCCCCTTTTGTGGTGGAATATATTTCTCGATACGATCAGTAAAAAAGATCACCCCAATTTTATCGTTATTCTGGATAGCTGAAAAGGCCATAGTTGCAGCTATTTCAGTAATCATCTCTTGTTTGGTCTTATTGATAGTACCAAACTCCCGGCTTCCGGACACATCAATCAAAAGCATAACAGTCAGTTCTCGTTCTTCTTCAAAAATCTTGATGTGTGGTGAATTTTGGCGGGCTGTTACATTCCAGTCAATATCGCGAATATCATCTCCGTATTGATATTCGCGGACTTCAGAAAAAGCCATACCACGACCTTTGAATGCAGAATGATATTGCCCTGCAAATATATTTTTTGACAATCCGCGGGTTTTGATCTCTATCTGCCGTACCTTTTTTAATAGTTCACTAGTTTCCATACTTGTTTATTTTTAATTATGCCGGTACGAAAACAATTATTTAAGGCACCTCTACTTTGTTCAAAATCTCGCTTACAACCTCTTCTGTTGTAATATTATTTGCCTCCGCCTCATAACTCAATCCAATACGATGGCGCATTACATCGTGACAAACTGCACGCACATCTTCCGGAATAACATAGCCTCGACGTTTCAAAAAAGCATAAGCACGTGCAGCCAAGGCTAGGTTTATTGATGCACGCGGAGATGCCCCATAAGAAATCATCCCCTGCATGTCGACCAAACCATGAGATTCAGGATAGCGGGTGGCAAAAACGATATCTACAATATAGCGTTCGATTTTTTCATCAATATAAACCTGACGCACAACGTCGCGTGCCTCAAGAATCTCTTCTGCTTTGAGAATCGGTTTTAAATCAATTTTCTTTCCGCTGATATTCTGACGTATAATCAACTTTTCTTCTTCTTTTTTCGGATAGTTAATCTTTACTTTCAGCATAAAACGGTCTGTTTGAGCTTCTGGTAGTGGATAAGTTCCTTCCTGTTCAATCGGATTCTGGGTTGCCATAACCAAAAAAGGTGCATCCAATTTGTATGTTTTGTCCCCAATTGTAACTTGTCTTTCCTGCATCGCCTCTAGTAATGCCGACTGAACTTTTGCTGGAGCACGGTTAATCTCATCCGCAAGTACGAAATTCGCAAAAATTGGACCTTTCTTAACGGAAAATTCTTCGTTCTTTTGAGAATAAACCATTGTCCCCAAAACATCAGCAGGCAATAAATCCGGAGTAAACTGGATACGGTTGTATTTTGCATCAATCAGAGAAGCCAACGATTTGATTGCAAGCGTCTTTGCCAAACCAGGAACCCCTTCCAACAGAATATGACCA
>JBOFCW010000240.1:0-2360 GCA_051646395.1 Bacteroidales bacterium | reverse complement strand
CCTTTCAATACCGAAATAGATTCAATATCATCCGGATTAATATCGAATGACGTGCTACCACGGTCAATACCGCCATACAAAGAAGCCCCGCTCGATGAATTGTCATTGAAAGGAACCCCATCAACGATCCATAATGGCTGGTTATTATCTGTAAGGGAACTGTTACCACGAATTGTGATTTTACTTGATCCTCCAAGACCTGTACTTGCATTATTAATCTGTAGTCCGGCAACTTTCCCCTGTAAAGCACTCGTAATAGAAGCATCACCTGTTGCAGTCAGATCATCACTCTTTACCTCCTGAACGGAGTATCCCAACACTTTTTTCTCTCTCTTAATACCAAGAGCCGTTACAACTACATCGTTAAGTAACTTCGTATCTTCACGCAAAGTAGCATTCAGCACATCCGATTTTGATACAGGAAGAGCTTCTTGCTTATATCCGATATAAGAAAAAGATATTTCTCCGTTCGATGGTACATCACTCAACTGATAGTTACCATCCAGGTCAGTAACGGTTCCATTCTGAGTACCACTAACGAAAACATTAACCCCCATCAAAGGCTCACCCTTTTCGTCAATTACGACTCCTTTTATATTTTTTGTTGATTTGCTCTTTTGATTCCCTTTTTGCAGATATACAATATTATCCTCGATTTTGTAAGTAACACCCAATTTTATCAGGATCTGATCTAAAGCTTTGCTTAATGGTAAAGAAGAAACATCGATATTGTTTAATTTCATTTTAGCCATCGCATCGTCATAGAAGAAATGCGATCCGGTTTGCTTTTGAATCTCTGACAATACCTGTTCCAGGTTTCCCTCTTTCAGCTTAATTGAAACCTCCTTGTTGTTCTGGGCGTTCAACGGGAAAGATAAGGAAAGTAATAAATTAGCGGCTATTACTCCCTTGAGCATTGATCTGCTCATTTTTCTAACGTCTTTCATTTGCATATATTTATTTATTCAAGCCATATTTGATTTTCCCAAAGTATGTGCTGACATTGGTCTTTTCTGGTGTTATTTGTTTATTAGAAAACAACCATACTTTAGAAAACACTTATATGCTTATGGGATTTTTTCATTTTATTTTTCAGATTAAAAAATCAGGGTGTAACCGCTGTATGCGACTACACCCTTGTCTTAACAATTAGTTCTCAATCATTTTAAACAAAAACAATCTATCTATCTGAAACAGAGTACGGTCTGTTTTCTGTTTTTATTCCTCTTTTCATATTGGGTTCTTTTCCCATTGTAAAATCAAGCACTCCTCCGTTCATTATGTCGGAATGAGAAATAAAATTATTTTCCAGCTTCGATTTGTTCAGTTTTGCATCCCGGATATAAACATGTTTATCGGAATTATTTTTTGCATTTATCACAAACTGATTACCATTTGGCAGATTCAATGTCACTTTATTGAAAAGCGGACTTCCAATCACATATTCCGGTTGTCCCGGACATACCGGATAGAATCCCATTGCTGAAAAAACATACCAGGCTGATGTTTGTCCGTTATCTTCATCCCCGCAATAGCCTTTCGGCGATGAATTATACAGCTTAGTCATTACATCTCTCAGGTGATACTGCGACTTCCACGGCTTATCAGTATAGTTATACAAATAAATAGCATGCTGAACAGGTTGATTCCCGTGAGCATATTGCCCCATGTTTAATGCAACCATTTCTGCTATTTCGTGAATTACAAATCCGTATGTTCCGACTTTATAAGATGGAGCTGCCGTAAACATTGAATCTAACTTCGCAGACATCTGCTCAGGGCCGCCCATCAGATTTGCCAGACCGGCAGGATCGTGAAACACACTCCATGTATAGTGCCATGATGAACCTTCCGTGAAAGGTCCGCCCCACTCTGTCGGATCAAAAGGTTCGATCCATTCGCCTGTAGCATTCTTCGCACGCATAAAACCATAGTTCTTATCGAACAGATTCTTGTAATTCATTGATTTCTTTTCGTAATCGTTCTGAATCTCCGGAGCATTCATTTCTGAAGCAAAGCGGGCGATACACCAGTCGTTATACGCATATTCCAGCGTTTTAGCCGTTGCCTCGTTAAAATTCGGATAAGGTACATAACCCAGACGATTGTATTCTTCGAATCCATGTCTTCCGACTGAAGTTTCACGTCCTCTTGAATTGGTCGTTTTCACCATCCCCTCAAGCGCTTTCTTTGCATCAAAATTACGTATTCCCTTCATCCATGCATCCGTAATCAGGGATACAGAGTTATTACCAATCATACAACCTCTGTGTCCGGGACTCATCCACTCGGGATAGAATCCACTTTCCTCATAAACAGAAATCAGAGATTGAACAATCTTCTCGCTCAGTTCAGGAAAG
>JBOFCW010000217.1:0-9535 GCA_051646395.1 Bacteroidales bacterium | reverse complement strand
CAAATTTTTGGACATGGACTATATGTTAAATTGTATTTCACACGGAATTTGGCAAATTTAGAAAAATAATAACGGGAAAATAATCTCCTGCATATTATTTTTAACACCAAATGGGGAAACCCCTAAAAAAGAGTATGTGTGAACGATAGGCTCATTCACACATACAACATTTCGTTTTTTGATTTTGTTCTTTTTCAGGTTGACCGGAGAATCGATCAACAGTTCTTTTGTTTTCGAACAAAACAGATCAAAAGCGCAATCCGGCTCCGATCAGAAAGTGGAATCCCAGTTCGGGCATTCCATAGTAAACATCCTGACGTCTTCCTAATAAATTATTGAGCGATGCATTCACGTTAAACATGTCATTGAACGCATAATTCGCTTTTAAATTGAGCGTATTGATATCCTTGAGCTTATACGTTTGAATCCTTGTATCGGTATTGTCCAGGTCGATCGGTTTGAAAAGACTTGTTTCCACAACAGACGCCTTTCTGTCGCCGAGCATCTGATAATTCAGATCAAGATCCAGTTTCCGAACCGGTTTGAAGCGAATACCGAAATCCACCTCATATCCGGGCTTGTAGGATGCGATCGCTCCGTCTTTTACATTCCATCCGTTCTTTTCGAATTTGAAGTTCAGCTTCAGTTTATTACTGAACTGGTACTTCATCTTGAGTCCGACAGTCCATGAAAACGCATCGGCCGTATAAGCCGATACGACATTATTCCACTGAATCCGATCAACAAGAGGCGTTCCGGCAGGAAAACCTTCGGTTCCGGCCTGCAAGCCCTCCTGTTCTTCCAACAGATAATTCATTTGCAGGATACGGCTTTGTTCGAACCGTTCATTCAATGTATAACCCGCCTGTGCATAGATATCGAACCAGAATCCGGATAAAACGTTCGAACGGATTCCGAATTTCAGATCGGCGATATTATAACTGTTTTTGTTCTGATAGTAACTGCAGTAATAGCGATTCTCCCGGGTCAGGTCATTGAGCGAATATTGAGCGATACCACCTGTCAGGTCAGCATACAGTAACCAGTGCTCTGCCATCTCCCAATTCAACCGCACATCCGGAGCAACTCCCACATACGGGCTGCGTCCCATCGCCAAATCGACCCGTACGCCCAAATCGGCCTTCAGATTCGATCCGTTATCATATTTCATCTGCGGACGGATACTGACCGTTCCCATATTCTTATATGCAAATTCAGTTGTCCAGTCATTTTTAACCGACTCTCCGCTATATACCAGAAAGCGCGTATCCAGATCCATACCGAAAGCCCACTTATCTCCGGTTTGTTTGGCTAATCCGAGCAATACGCTGATCGTTTTTTCCTTAATGTCCGGAAAATCCTGTGAGAATGCCGTAAATCCGAAATTCATCTTATAATCCCACTCTCCTTTATGCAGGGTATGCAGGCCGAAATTCAAATCAACCCGCTGCAACGTCTGATCGACAAAAGGCAAGTAGTCGGGACGAATCGCATTTTCCGGGTAACGGGCGATGACAGAATCCAGTTCGGAACGGTTTTTCCCATAGAAATTAAACGCTTCGTAATCGTAAGAGACATTCGTTTTCAGCAACAGATTATTAAAGCGATGATGGTAATAAAGATTAGCGAAATTATCGTTGACCTTACGCTTGCTTTTTCCCCAGCTTTCTTCTACGAATTTGACATCCCCTTTTGAAGAGGCATGCTTATATTCCACCCCGAAAACATCTTTGTTCGTATCGATAAAGCGAAATCCCAAATCACCCTGCAGGTTCAGGTAGTTTCCTCCTGCCAGATTCAGATACCCTCTCTTGTGGCTGAAGGGATAACCCGTATTCACATCACCCACTTCAAGCACCTGTAGTTCCTGTCGTGAAGTTCCGTTCAACGTCGGATTGGCATATTCCACCTTCGTCCGGTTTGCCTGAGGAGCCTCGACTTCGGGCATTCGTGTAATTTTGTCCGCATCACGAACAATCGGATTGTATTCTTTCTCAATCGTCATCTCGCGAACCAGCGTAGAATCCTTTGTCTGTGCTACTGCCGGCAAAGAAGTTCCGGCAGCTAAAAAGATCAATAAGCGATTATATGATGTCTTCATTTTATTCTTCTAATTTTTTGAAACGCGATTCAATCATTCCTGCAATATCATCATTCCCGGTATAGTTGCTCTGAAGGCTCTGCAAATATTGCTTCGCCTGGAAACTGTCCCCTTTCGTGATATAAATATCCGAAAGCAGAATAAATCCGCGTGCCAGCCAGTACTGATGCGGCGTAGCCGAATCAATCAGGGCAAACACCTCTTTTTCCGCCTTCGCCAGTTCTTTCGAATTAAAGTAAGTCTGAGCCAACAGATAGCTTGCTTCCGCTCCATAGGCAGTTCGCGTATCCTTCGCCAACTCCTTCAGATCCTTCACCGCATATTCGTTCTTATTCAACGCCAGGAGCGACTTAGCCCGGTTATAAAGGGCTTCGT
Organism: Bacteroidales bacterium; assembly: GCA_051646395.1. GTDB lineage: Bacteria > Bacteroidota > Bacteroidia > Bacteroidales > JAUNSR01 > JAUNSR01. The sequence goes on along the minus strand of JBOFCW010000217.1, from coordinate 7,059 downwards.
TGCGCAAATCTGGCGACAGGTTTCCGTTTTGCAGCAGATCGTTCGCAGCCAGCACAACCTCATCGTTCAGTTCAAGCACAACCGTCGAACGAAGTATTCCGATACGTGCGGCATCCTTATTCTCCTTCCGTTCGGCACGATCAGCCAGCGTACGGTAAGTAATCAGCGCCTTACGTGCCTCTCCGTCTTTAAAATAAATCTCGCCGGTGCGGGCAAGAGCCTCTTCCGTAAACTTATTATCCGGCTGTTGCAAAATCGCTTCATAAGCGATCAGAGCCTGCGGATAATCTTTCTCTGCAAAATAAATACGGCCGATTTCTGTTTGCGCATTCAAGCGGAAAGCTCCCTGATCGAAACTCTGCAAGTAATTGGTCAATGCCTGCTTGCTCTGGGCCGCATTCCCCCGCGCCAATACACGCTCAGCAGCAAGATAGGTCAGCGAGTCCTGTTCTCCCGCCGCAAACTGCACTTTCCCCTTCAGAGTATTAATATAAGCAGCATAAGCCGGTATATCGTTCAGATCGATGTAAACAGCCTTCAGGTCCTCTGCGGCTACGCGGGCTTCTTCACTGCCCGGAAAGCGGTCGATCACCTGTTTGTAAGCCTGTATCGAACGCTCAGGTTGATTGCCGTTGAAGTAAAGCAGACCAAGCTGCAATCCCGCCTGACGCGACAAAGAGCTGTTCGGAAAACCAGCCGTCAATTCGTTGAAGCATGCAATAGCCTCTGCCGGTTTCTGTAAGGTAACATAAGTCTTACCTTCTTCAAACAAAGCATCATCCGCATATTCCGACTGCGGATAGTTTTTGCGAAGCTGTTTCATCGCATTTACTTTCGCCGTATAATTTTTCTGCAGACCGGCCATGAACCCTTTCTGGAACATCGCGTAATCTCCCGACCCTCCGGCAGAACCGGCAGCCTTCGTATAGTAATCTTCCGCAATGCCGAAACGTCTCAGATAAAAATGAGAATCGCCCAATCGGTTAAGGGCATCCACATAGGTATTCTTACCATGCTCAGCCGGAACAGAGAGGTATTTGTCGAACCACTCGATAGCAGCCGCAAATTTTTGTTGTTTGAAACAAGCATATCCAAGGTTGTATCTTCCCAGCGAATAGATCTCGTTGCCTGTGTTTCCCGAAAGTGTAAGAAACTGTCGGAAATCACTTTCCGCCTGCGGATAGCGCGCATTACGGTATGCACATTCACCCCGCCAGAAGAATGCCTGAGCCCTGGTTTCCTTGTTCAGATTACCCAACTGGATCGCTTCGGTAAAATATTTCTCCGCTTCGTCAAGTCGTGCATTCGCAACCTGCTGCGTTCCCAGCTGGAAAAGAATACGTTGTTTTGCCGTCAGGAGTTTTTGTCCCGGCCGTGAAATCTTATTGATAGAACCCAACGCCGCCTCATAATTGCGGGTAGTCATATACACTTCAAACAAACAGTCATTCACTTTATCCGTATATGCCGAATTCGGATAGCGGTTAAGAAAGTCCTCGAATACGACAACCGATTCGTTAAACGGCGAATAAGACGATTCATGAACCGTTAAGCCGTAGTTGAATAAAGCTTCTTCCCGAACCTGCTCATTGAATTGGAGATCGGAAGCGCGCTCGAAAGCCATTTTGGCATTCCGGATATCACCTTTTGCCAGATAAGCATGTCCCAGATACAAGTATGCCCGCTGTCCCATTTCATCATTCGGAGCGGCAGCACGACTCAACGCATAAACAGCCAGTTCCGTATCGCCTTGCTCATACGCACATACTCCACCGGTAAAAGCCGACGATACCAGCGGTGATGTTCCGAGCTCGAAATAGCGTTTGAAATAGGGCAATGCACCTGCACTCATCCCTTTTTCATAAAGCGACATCGCTGCAATACGATTCAGCTCGGCCTTTTGTTCCTGATCGACAGATCCGGCCAAAAGTTCTTTTGCCTGAATCAGGGCTTTGTCATATTTACCAAGTATAAAATTGATCTGAGCGATATAAAAAGGAGCAGTTGCCGCATATTCGTCCGAAGGAGGCAATGCTTCAAACAAACTCAATGCATTGGCATATTTTTTATCGGCATACTCGAGATACGCCAGATAGTATTGAGCCGAATGTCGGTATTCGCTGTCCATTGAAGCCAATACGCTGAATAGCGGATAAGCTTGTCCGGTATCTCCCGTTTTCAGATAAGCCACACCCATACGTTGGAAAAAAGCCGGTTGCAGATGAAGTGGCAAACGATCCATTCCGACTCCGTCGAACCAGATGAGTGCTTCCGCATATTCACCCTGCAAAAAATAGGATGTGCCGATCAGAAAACCCACCTCATCCCGATGAGAAGATGCCGGATAGGCCTTATAATAACGGATGAGCTGTTCGAGTGCATAATCCTTATTTTTCTCAAAAGCAGCAACAGCAAGCATATAGTCGGCCTCTTCGTGCGCACGTTTATCCGCCGTTTCACTTTTATACAGCGAAAGGCGGTCTATACACCCGTCCCAGTTACGGACTTCAAACATCTCCTTCCCGGATTTGAGAAGAAGCCCGGGCGAAACAGGGCTTTTGGCAGACTGAGCGCTCAAATCACTCCCTGCACTCCATGCTAACAAGCATAACGGAAGAAATATTCTTTTCATTTAATTCAATTTTTAACTTCAAGGTACAAATGCGCCATTTACATACTCCCTGTTGGGAATCTCAACCTTTGGAGAGTTATGGCGATTGCATCCAACACAGCTAATCGCTACGTTTAATCTTTTTCACAAAGATAAAGATACACATAGAGACTGAAAGGTAATTATATAAAAATAACAGTGTTAACATTCGCTTTTTCTAAACAGAATGATCCGAAAAAAGTTCATTCCGGTTTCCCAGCGAACACCGATTCCCGACCGGTCACAGATAGCCTTCACGATCGACAATCCAAGCCCGTTGGCATCAACCGATCGCTTATTTTTAACAAATCGTTGAAACAAATCACCCTGTGGCAATATATCCGTAAAGCGGTTCTCGATCGAAAGTTCATTCGATTGGCTCACTATACGGATGTAGCCAGAAGGCTGAGAACAATATTTAATCGCATTCGAGATCAGGTTATTGAGCAGAATCTCCGCAAGTGGCTCGTTCATCAACGGCACGAATCGATCTGTCAGCACCAACTCGGTCCGGATATTTCGCACCTCGAGTATCTCGCCATATTCTTCGATCTTTTCGGCACTCAAAGAACTCAGATCAACCGGCTCCCGATGATCATCCGAATGATTCTCAATGCGTGACAGGAGCATCATCGAACGGTTGAATCGCGACAACCGATTGATATTCTGCTGAACAGATTGTAAAACAGCCATCGTCTCCTCATCCTCTCCTTTCTGTTGAATCAGTACATCTATTTTCGAACGCATAATAGTCAATGGCGTTTGCAACTCATGCGTAATATTATCCGAAAGCTCTTTGGTTTTGAGATAATCTCGCCGGATACGCTCCATCATTTTCCGATAAGTATCATGCAACTCCCGGATCTCATCGATATCGGTTTCCGAAAAATCGACAGGGGTCAGCCGGTTGATATCCGCCGATCGCAATTCATTCATGAACAATGCGAACGAGAGAAAAACTTTACGCGAAAAAAGATGCCACAAAACGAACACCAATACCATCAGAACCACGAATACACAGATAAAAGAGAGACCGGTAGCCAATAAATGGTCATGCGTACCCATCGTTCGCAACAATATTTCAGCACGATAAGGCTCTCCCTTAATAATTACCGGAAAATCAATAGTCCGGTAGTTACGGAGTTTCCCGTTACGGGGATTACGCATTATCGTATCCCTCAAAATGGGTTCCATATAAAAACGGCGATCCGGATAATAATTGAGGCGATTCTCTTTGACTCCCAGCTGAGCTGCTGTCATAAAAGTATCTTTTTCATGTACAAACCGCTCGAGAGACATTTGATATTCCTCCAGTGTCTCATCTGCCGTATGGTAAATGGTTTCACGAAAAATCACATACTGAATAAGAGCTCCCACACACAAAATCAGCGGAAGCGATATCAGAACATAGTGCCGATAGGCCGTTGATAATCGCATTTAATAAAATAAAAAGATTAATATTCAGTGAATTTATAGCCGATTCCGTAAACGTTGCGAACGTAATCGGCCGCGCCGGCAGCAGCAAGTTTCCGTCGCAGATTACGCAGGTGCGTATATACTATATCGAGCGAATCGGCTTCGACGCCCATAAAATCACCCCACAAATGCTCTACGATCGACTCCTTACTTAAAACCCGTTCGCGGTTAACCAGCAGATAATAGAGCAAATCATACTCCTTGCGGGTAAGTATCAGCTCCTGCTGATGCACAAAAATCTTGCGCGCATCGGGCTGAACCGTTATTTCATTGAATATATAATCGGTTTGCCCCTTAAACATACGTCGACGGATAATCGAGTTGATCCGGGCCTGAAGTTCGGGAAGGTGAAAGGGTTTGGTCAGGTAATCATCCGCCCCCATATCCAGTCCGGTTATCCGGTCATCAAGCGAATCCAGGGCAGAAATGATGATAATACCCGTTTCGATCTTTCGTCGCTTCATTTCGCGGATGATCTCAAGCCCATTGCCATCCGGCAAACATAAATCCAGAATCACACAGTCGTACGTGTACAGATTGATTTTTTCAAGCGCCTCTGTATAAGTATCGGCAGCTTCCAGCACCATTTGCTCATTCGAAAGAAAAGATTTCACCGATTCGATGATTTCTCTTTCATCCTCTATTATCAAAATCTTCATAAGTCACCTTATTATAAGCTTAATTAGTATCCATCGCGAAAAGAACTTATCAGCACCTTTTTGAGGAGCTAAAATGATTCAGCTTTCAAAACTGCATGTTTAAATCAGATAAACGAAACAACAATCAGCCAATAAGATTAAAGAGGTTTATAAAAACCATAAAAAGCAACGAAAAAGAGTCTGTTGCCTGTTTCTCCCGTTTTTCTTCAGAATTGAGCTATTACTTTGCGGTGTAATTAAGAAGAAATAAACATGCTTTGCTGACTAAAATCGAAAGCAGCAAAACTTATAAATTATTTAAATTATGAAGTTAAATATTAATTTATTTATGATGCTCATCGCCGGAATACTTACTTTTACCGGATGTAGCAATGATGATGACAAAATCAATGGAAATCTTCCGAACAAACAGGTAGTGGAAGCCTTCAAAAAACAATTTCCGAATGCAACAGATGTAGAATGGTCAACTCGCAACGGTTATTCGGTGGCTTCGTTCTATCTTTCTCAAAAACGTGCCGTAGCGCAGAAAAATTTCGCCTGGTATGAAACAAACGGAGAATGTGCTTTGTCAGAACTTGAAATCGACAATTTCGACCTGCTTCCTCAAGCTGTGAAGGATGGATACAATACAACCGTTTATGCAAAAGAGGGATGGGAAATCGACGATATCGATGCTCTTTCTCGTCAGGGAATGGCTTTGGTCTATAAAATTGAAGTGGAAAAAGAGGGACAACCGGATCACGATTTACTTTTCTCGGTTGACGGTTTTCTTATTTCAGACAAAATTGACAACGACGACGACGACGACAATGTGCCGGTAGTTATCCCGGGTGCAATCTCAGATTTCATCCATAAGCATATAGATGGAGCTATCATCCAGGACCTGGATAAAGAAGATGGCTATTGGGAAATTGAAATTTCATTCAATGGCAAACAGTATGATCTGTTTTTTGAAGCTTCATTTAAATTCAATCGCGTCGAAGAAGAAGATTTTCCGGAAGTTGATCTGCCGGAGGCTGTAAAAACAGCACTTGCAGAATATACTGCAGCATGGGAAATCGACGAAATCACTCTGGTTACTTATGCCGACAAAAGTGTTAGCTATAAAATAGAACTGGAAAATGATTCGACCGACGAAGAAATTACTTTGAATTACAAAGCGGATGGTTCTCTCATCCAATAAATCAATAAGCATACCTTTTGAGTAGATGTAGTGGTTGTCTGGAAGTGATTCCCGTAAATCATGGCTTAAGCTGTCTAAAAACAAATTGTTTTTAGGCAGCTTTTGCTATATAGGCAGCAGATCGGAAAAATATTCCTGACAATTTTTTTCATACAGAAAAGAGGGCGATTCCTAAAGTTGATTTAATGAAGGGGAGGCAAAAGGAAACGCGTTATGCCCTGACGAACAGAATGAAGCCCGAACAGTTCGGGATCGATTTCATCAAGCGGAATCCAATACAGAGCCGACACATCATCTCTGGCCTCAACAGATTTACTCATATCCGCCTTACAAAGAAAAAACAGATCGATCGTATGGATATCCATGCCTGAATACGGATAAATATTGGGAATTGAAAAAAGATAATCCACCTCCGACACAATTAGCCCTGTTTCTTCCAGAACTTCCCTTTTAACCGCTTCTTCTGCCGTTTCGCCCGTATCGATAAACCCTCCGGGCAAATCAAGCGTGCCTTTTGCCGGCTCCTTCGCCCTACGCGCTATCAGCAACTCCTTCTTTTCATTCAAAATCAACGCAACCGTCGCACCACGGGGATTAAAATAATAAGTAAAGCCACAATCAGCACATTTTTTTGAAGCCGCATTATGCTCATTAAAATGAACGGAACCGCATGCCGGACAAAACCGAAAGCGGGAGAGGAAGTGTGATTCTGTAGAACAACTCATGATATTGAAAATTATTATTGGATTAAATATATTGGAATATATTGATATATAATGTTTATTTACAATCTATTTTGACTGAAAGGGCTCTAATCCATTCAGTCATTATTCCCTTTATCTGGAAATATGGATTACCGGAACAACCATTATAATAAAGCATCATCTCAACACTACTCACCTAAAGTTGAGATAACTAACAAGAGTTATATAAATGGCGCATCTGACTTTAATAAAGCAATCGAACTCTATCCGGATTTTGCCGAAGCATTGTTTAACCGGGGACTGGTTTATTTGTATCTTGGCCAGAGCCAGAAAGGTATAGCGGACTTGAGCAAAGCGGGTGAATTGGGGATCATCAGTGCTTATAAT
>JBOFCW010000207.1:0-11517 GCA_051646395.1 Bacteroidales bacterium | reverse complement strand
AAATATCTTCAGCGCTGCATCTGACAACAGTAAAATACTACAAGTAATTTTCTTCGCCGTTTTATTGGGAATCGCCATCATCCTGTTGCCCAACGAAAAAATGCAACCAGTCATTCGTTTCTTCGATGCTTTTTATCTGATTATGCTAAAGGTCGTTGATTTTATCATTTCGACTGCTCCGATTGGAGTAGCCGCATTGATGGCTGGTTTGGTTGTCGATTTCTCAGGACAACTGAGTATGTTTGGAGCACTGGGTATTTATGCACTCACGACCATCGCCGGCTTATTGCTTTTAATGTTCGGTTTCTATCCGCTATTGATCCGGCTTTTTACCAAGAAAGGTGTAAAACATTTCTTACGAACAATCTATCCCGTACAGCTTTTTGCATTCACTACCAGCTCTTCGGCTGCTACTCTTCCTTTAAACCTTGATGTAACCGAAAATAAACTTGGAGTATCGAATCAGGTAACTTCATTCGTATTGCCGGTTGGAGCTACCATTAATATGGATGGTACTTCCCTGTTCCAAACCATCGCGGTTATTTTTATCGCACAGGTATTGGGCATTGAACTTTCATTCTCCGCCCTGGTAACAGTAGTAATGATGTCTGTTATCTCCTCAATCGGCACACCGAGCGTACCGGGTGGATCATACGTAATCATGACCATGGTGCTTTCTTCGGTAGGCATCCCGGAACAAGGGCTTGCACTGATCCTGGGTATCGAACGTCCGCTGGACATGCTTCGCACGGCGGTCAACGTAACTGGTGATGCTACCGTTGCCTCAATCGTAGATCAGAGCGTCACTCCAGTGGCAGAAACGAAAGTTATTTCTGGCTCATCAGAAGAATAATCCCTGCAAATATCCGCTGTTATACCTATTTTTGCATGATAAAACAATCAATTTGCACATCATGCAATCACAAGACCCACAACTAATCATGCTCGGGACGGGAAATGCTGCCGTAACCCGATGCTACAACACCTGCTTCGCCCTAAAAAACGGATCTGAACACATCCTTACCGATGCGGGAGGTGGCAACGGCATTCTCATTCAACTCAACAAAGCGGGCATACCGCTTAACAGCATCCACCATATTTTTGTAACCCACGCCCATACCGACCATATTCTGGGCGTAATCTGGATGATACGCAGCGTTGCACAAGCGATGAAAAAAGGGGAATATGACGGAGTACTCACGGTTTACGGCCACGACAAAGCGATACATGTGCTCGAATGGATCTGCCGCAACACATTGCCGAAAACCATCACCAATTATCTTGGCAATGGAATCCATTTGCGCGAAATCACCGACGGCGAATCATTCAATATAGGCAATATCGCCTTTACCGGCTTCGATATCGACTCGAAAAAAGAGAAACAATTCGGCTTTTCGGCTCTTTTACCGAACGGAAAAAGACTCGCCTGTCTGGGTGACGAACCCTACAACGAGGTCAACCGCCGATATGTAGAGCATAGCGACTGGTTGCTGTGCGAGGCTTTCTGCCTCTATTCCGACCGAGAGGTATTCAAGCCCTATGAAAAACATCACAGTACCGCACTCGACGCCGGAAAACTGGCACAAGAATTAGGAGTAAAAAATCTGCTGTTGTTTCATACTGAAGACAAAACCCTCAATACGCGCAAGAAAAATTATACGAAAGAAGCAACTTCCGCTTTTTCGGGACAGGTATACGTGCCGGATGATTTAGAGGTGATTTTGCTGTAGGCAAACCTGTATTATAGCAGAAGGACCGAAAGTTATGTCAGTTTACTTTTACAGTTCATTCAATCCACAAGAAGAATCGGATATCGCCTGCGGAATATTCCAGAATATCATCGGGAATCCTATCGCAGGGGCAATTTGCATAATGATCCAGATCCCGGGTACTGTTTCCTCGTCGAAAACCGGAGTCGATGGGCTTGCCCCATTGATCGAGAAATTCAATTGCGTAATCGGGCGAGCTGATTCCCTTTATCTTTTTACTGCGCGAATCATATTCGATGCGAAGCTCGCCTATACGTGATATTTTTTTCGAAAAGAAATCGTACTCAATCGGCACATTCCCAATCCGCTCGATATTACCGGAAGCAAAATTGTATTCGATTCCGACCGAGCCTATTTGTTCTATTTTCTTTGAGCTCAGGCTGTATTTGATTGCCAAATCGCCAAAATTACTGATCCGATTGGTAAAGAAATCGTATTTTATCTCACATCCGTTGAGCCGGGTATAACGGCCTTTATCGAATTGTTTCGGTATCAGCGTTTGTGGAAATTCGTTACCGTTATAGCGGGCGTCCCGAACCGGGAGCATGCGCACGATATCTCCGTGTGGCGTTAGCGTCAAAACATAATCGCAGACCCAAAATTGAATCAGAAAATCTCCTTTAAGATTGATGAATAAATCAAGTGGGCGCGCTTGCAAGGTAACCAGAGTTGTCAGGCAAAACACGATATAGCATAACCATCTCTTCTTTCGCATCGTTTAATTTTTTAGTTCATAACACAAGAATCATTCTGCATCAGGCATTAATCAGGTATTCTTTTCTGAATCCCGGCAAGATGTTCAGACTCAAATATAGAAAAAAACAATCTTCTTATTACACATTTATTTTAAGTTTTAATAAATGTAGTGTAATAAGAAGATTATTCACTCTGTTTCTGGCTAGTACCTCAATTTCAATGCCCAACCAGCGTTTCACTTCAAAAAATCAGCCCATTAGTTTAGACAAAACCGGGATATTTTTCATCATATCAACAGCCTTTGTTCCCAATGTCATAAGATTAGTCATCAAATCATTTTTCGACTGATTGTTTTTTACTGCATTTTCAACGACTTGAATTATTTTAGCAAAAGTACCTGACGCTTCCGGATCTCCCGGCGCGGCTGCCTGAACATCATCTGGCGTCATCTTCTTCAATGCATCCAGAATACCCTGATTATCTCCTCCCAAAAGACCACCTGCAGCCTTTTTGATTTCATCCATAAAACCACTCATAATTATTGATTTAATGATTAAAAATTTCCGGAAATTGTCCGGAATATATAGATTGTAAACAGTGGTGGTATAGGATAGTTTGACCAGCCTTATTCGCCAAACTTCCCAAATTGAAAAATCGGTTTATCACACAAATCAATATTGTCCATATCACACTATAAAACAATAAATTAAACGATATTCCTATCGATTAATCTGAATATATAATTAAACGAAAAGTCAGATAACGAATGTACAGAAGTCCGATAAAAACAAGAAGGAACAAAAATGCCCCAAAATCGCTAAGATATTTGGGGCATTTATATTGATAATCAATTTAATTCGGGATTAATCCAAAAAGCGTTTTGTGATTCCCGCATAGGCATCGATACGACGATCGCGCAAGAATGGCCACCAGCGACGCACATTTTCAGAACGAGCCATATCCACCTCAACTACCTCATTTTCCTCGTTGTCGTTTGAGGCTTCATAAAGAATCTCTCCTTGCGGACCGGCTACAAAGCTATTCCCCCAGAAAGTGATTCCGTTCGTCTGATTCGAGGGATCCGGCTCCCATCCTGTACGGTTTACCGAAACGACAGGCAATCCGTTTGCTACGGCATGACCACGCTGCGAAATTACCCAGGCATTTTTCTGACGCATTTTTTCCTCTTCCGTATCCGAGCTCTCCCATCCGATAGCAGTCGGATAAATCAGGATGTCTGCACCGCGAAGAGCCATCAGTCGCGCCGCTTCCGGATACCACTGATCCCAACATACCAAAACACCTAATTTCCCGACAGAAGTCTTGATTGGTTCAAAACCTAAGTCGCCGGGGGTAAAATAAAATTTCTCATAATAAGCAGGATCGTCCGGAATGTGCATTTTACGGTATTTACCTGCAATCGTTCCATTTTTTTCGAACACCACCGCCGTATTGTGATAAAGACCCGGTGCACGACGTTCGAACAGCGAGGTAACCAAAACAATACCCAAATCTTTCGCTATAGCCGAATAAAATTCAGTCGAAGGACCGGGGATCGTTTCTGCCAAATCGAACAACTGCGTGTTTTCGGTCTGACAAAAATAAGGAGTATTGTGTAATTCCTGCAAAACAACGAGCTCTGCTCCTTTTTGCACACAATCCTGGATATTGTTATATAGTTTCTGAAGATTCTCTTTCAGGTTGTCGGTACATGATTGTTGCACCAAACCAACTTTAATCGATTTTGACATTGTATCTTATTTTAAAACGTTTTCTGGAAATTGCATCGTTACGCAATGAAGCGAACCATGCTGCTTGATAAGCGCCGAACAATTGATGCCGACCAACTCATAACCCGGAAATGCTTCCTGCAAAGCCTTTTCTGCAGAAGCGTCATTCTCAGGTTGATTGTAGGTAGGATACAGAACAGTCCGGTTCATTATCAGAAAGTTTGCATAAGTAGCCGGCAGACGTTCGCCATCGAACCATACAGCATCAGCCATCGGCAAAGCAATCAGACGGTACGGTTTACCATCGGGTGTCCGGAAAGTCCCCAACTGCTCCTCCATTAACCGGAGAGCTTCGTAATGCTCATCCTCTTTATCGTCACACTTCACGTACGCAATGGTATTATCAGGACACAGACGTGCCAGCGTATCGATATGGCTATCAGTATCATCTCCGGCCAAATAGCCGTGATCGACCCAAAGTACCTGTTTCAGATTAAAGACTTTTTTGAGGTACTCCTCGATCTGAGCCTTCCCCCATTCTCCGTTCCGGTTTTTCGAAAGCAAACATTCGGAAGTAGTAAGAAGCGTACCTTCACCGTCGGATTCGACGCCTCCGCCTTCCATGACAAAATTCAGGTGGTTTTCGTAACAACCATGCAGCAATCCCGCTTCGGCAAGCTTACCGGTAATCAGATTATCATAATTAGCAGCAAACTTTAGTCCCCAGCCATTAAACTTGAAATCGCAGATCACGGGATTTCCGCCATCAATCCGGGTAATTGCCCCATGATCACGAGCCCAGGTGTCATTGGTATCGCATTCGAAGAATCGCACGTTATCCATATTCACCTTTCCCTCGATTTGCGAACGAACGGCAACCTCATCAGGAGTAACGATCAGCAGGAGCTCCCGAGAGGCGATTTCACGCGCCAGATTCAGGTAGCAGGCTTCCACTTCATCAAGCATATATCCCCAATCGGTATCGGCGTGCGGCCACGTAAGCTGTATCCCGCTTTGCGGATACCACTCAGCGGGCAAAAAAGTATCTTTTGTCATCAATATTTTAATTTTATGGTGCAAAGATAGGGATTGCAAGTGAAAGAAAATATAGAATGAAATCAGATAGTGTTAATAGAGAACCGGTAATTAAGCAATCATTATGAAATAATTCATAAAAAGAAAAGACAGAAAGACCTTTGAAAGCATCATCGCCGAAAACATTTACTTCTTTAAAGCTGTTTAGCGCTTGTAGATAAAAATCACTACTTATAGCGATTGTATGCGCTCTTGTTTTTACGGAAATTTGTGTATCAATTGAGAAAACATCATGCATATAAATATTATGAAAAAAATCTTACTCTCTATTTGCCTGCTAACAAATATGATACCGTCTGTTTTGAAAGCAGAAGAAATAGTGGCAACCGAACAGGGACTTTCGGCGGATTCGTCGGTTTTAAAGAACATGTTGCTCGAAGAAGTAGTGATCGTATCTAACCCAAAAGCAAAATTACGCACTTTTGAAATGCCAGCCTCCGTATCGGTATTCAACGCGCAACGTATTGAACGGGAGAACCTGCTATCAATCAAGGATTTTTCGTCGATTGCACCCAACTTTTTTATTCCCGATTACGGATCGAAACTGACAACGGCTATTTATATCCGCGGTATCGGAACACGCACCAACAATTCGGTAGTAGGAATGTATGTCGATGGTGTCCCTTATCTGGATAAAAGCATCTTCGATTTCGATTTCCTCGATATCGAACGTCTTGAGATCCTGCGCGGTCCCCAAAGCACACTCTATGGCAGAAACACGATGGCCGGACTGATTAACATCTACACCAAATCACCTTTCGACCATCAATATACGAAAGCGATAGTGTCTTACGGCAACTACAATTCTTTCCGGGCTTATCTTTCGAGATATGGTAAAATCAATGAGAAACTCGCCTACTCACTCAGCGGACAATACCAGTCGAACGACGGTTATTTCAAAAACGTTTATACGGGTAAACGAGCCGATGACGCGAAATCTGCGAATGGCCGGTTTCAACTTTACTGGCGTCCAAACGCAGACATGAAGGTAAATCTGACCACAAACTATGAATATAGCGAGCAAAACGGATATCCTTATGGCTTAATGAATACGGAAACGGGAGTAGTTTCGCCTGTCAATTATAACGATCCGGGAGCTTATCGACGGAACTTGTCGGCAACCAGTCTTTTTATCGAAAATAATTTTACAGGATTTTCAATGACAAATTCAACAGGATATCAGTTTTTTGATGACCATATGTCATTGGATCAGGATTTCACGAACAAGTCTTATTTCACATTAAACCAAAAACAAAAACAACACAGTATCTCTCATGAATTAATCTTTAAATCTACACGTCCAACCAACTTCAAATGGCTGGCCGGCGCTTTCGGGTTCTATCAAAATCTTCACACCGAAGCCCCGGTTGATTTCAAGAAGCAAGGTATTGATGAACTCATCAATGCCAACATCAAAATACCTCCTGTAGCCGCTGGCCCGATGAACGTCTTACTTACCGATTCGTTGATGAATGACAATATGATTATAGACGGACTCTTCAAAACTCCTACCTGGGGATTGGCCGGTTATACGCAGCTAACTTATGATAATCTTTTCGTAAAAGGCCTATCCGTTTCTGCAGGTGTCCGTCTGGATTATGAAAAAGCGAAAATCGATTATAATTCTTACGCCACTGCCTATGCAAAAGGTACGGTTATGGTTAAGAGAAACAATGCTGTCGTTATGTCCAAAAGCTTCATGGATACTTTAAATATTGGTATCGATGGTAAACAAGGAATCGACAACATAGAAATTCTGCCACGCTTCGACATCCGATATACTCCTAACGACAAGTGTATGGCTTATGCCACGGTCGCAAAAGGTTATCGGGCCGGAGGTTTTAACTTCCAGATGTTTTCGGATGCAATTCGTGACCGGCTACAAAGCAACATGATCGGAGCTTTTATCGCTCAGGCCGATAAGATCGGAATGGGAGGTAATATAGGAGAGGAAATTCGCAACATGGGCAAAGATCCTGTTTTCAATGAACGGGAAGCTGTGATCTATAAACCCGAACACAGTTGGAATTATGAAGTGGGAACCCGAGCCGAAGTACTTGACAAAAAAGTATTCGTCGAGCTAGCCGCATTCTACATCGATGTTCGAAACCAACAGGTTTCCTCTTTTTCGGAGGAGGGATTAGGGCGCATTACGAAAAACTCGGGTAAATCCCGCAGCTTCGGTCTGGAAGCCGGATTACGCTACTTCCCCATTCCAGCACTAGCCTTCACGGCTAACTACGGTTACACGAATGCCAAATTCGTAAAAAACAGTGAAGACAAAAAAGAGAACGGACAAATGGTCCACTTCGATTATAAAAACAATTTTGTGCCTTTCGCTCCCGAACATACACTGTCTGTTGCCGCCAACTATGTACTTTCCCTGAATCGCTCCTGGATCGACAACATGAATTTCAATGCGCAGTATGCAGGTGGAGGCCGAATTTACTGGACGGAAGATAACTCGCAGTATCAGAATTTTTATGGTACATTGAGCGGAAAAATCAGTGCCCGCAAAGGAATCGTTGAAGTTTCAATCTGGGGTAAAAATCTTACCAATACAAAATATACCGCATTTTACTTCGAATCATTAGGCAACAAACTGGGACAGAAAGGTTCGCCTGTCACATTTGGAGGAGAAGTATCGGTCAGATTTTAAATATCCTTCGGATATCCCTATCCAAAATACATTTATGATAAAAATCCCCTTATTTCGCGTCTCTAAATCGAAGAGAAACGAAGTAAGGGGATTCCCATATTAAGACGATCAACACAAGAGCGTACGTATTTCGTATCGATTGGTAATCGATCATTCGCTAATTATCAAAAAGAGAAATGGGAAAACCAGCCCATCGCCTTTTCACTATACGACTTTGAAATCGGAATATCCGGCACATTATCGACATCCATCTGAAGATAAACACCATTTTTTTCGCGCCGGATCACTTTGACCTGGTCGAAATTTACCATAAAGGAGCGATGACAACGCATGATATTTGAATCCCTGAGCATTACCTCCATATTCTTCAACGAGTTACGAAGCAAATATTTAGATACATTTCCCTTATTGTAGTACCAAATAAGCACATAATTGTCTGCCGATTCGATATAAAGGAGTCCATCTTTTTTTACAGAGAATCGTAATTCCCCTTTTTCATCGTAAAAATTAAGTATCGAACCCGCCTGACTGGGAGAATTTTGATTTTCTTCCAGTAATTCGAGCTTACGAATCGTATCCTGCCATGAAAAATAGAGCCAAAGTACCGAATAAGGCAACAGCAATACCAGACTGGTATTGATTGTAGAGCTTTTGAATGTCAACCAAACATCTCGTTCCGGATTCAGCTTCAGGGTATATAATGTATAAAAGAGCGACATGGCGGCTATTTCTATCAATATCCACAAGCCATACATCGCATAAGAAATCGTATGTTTCCGCGTCCTGTAATACATAACAATCCGACTGATCACCACAACAAGCACACCTGTCAGGATAATCAGACTCGAAAAAAAGAAAAATTTAGTTTGCGATACATTATACCAGCTTTCCGAGCTGAAGGGTTTATAGATATTAATAAACACCAAAGCAAAAGCAGCGGTAAGCAACACAAGCTTGATCAGATTTTTCTTTTCATACAAGTAAGCCGGTATTTTTAGTTTGAATAAATTCATACATTCGGATTGACAAACAAAAATAAAATACTTTTCCCATTATATCTGCATCCTGACTCCGTTTTTATCGATTAATATTTCACACCTAAGCCGAATTCAGTAGTTTCATTCATCCCTAAATACGAAAATTCATCCCCAAATACATACTTTTATCCCTGAGAGCGAGCACAAATACCTTTAATTTGCATTATTTGGCACAAGCATGTTTCTTTGTGTCAATACTTTTTAATTCCGTTATATAATAACATTAAAGCCGCTTCCTGAGTGATCAGTAAGCGGCTTGCTTTTTTACTACCTAAAAAGAGTTTGACATTAAAAGTACGGTTAAAGAAAGGCTTGTTACAAACCTTCTCCCCTTTTTTGGATCAGTCTCAGAAGTTGTGGTAATATTAAATTTCTTTCTATTCCGAATCTGATTTTATTTTTATTTCCACCCGAATGACTACTCCTCCGCGGAGAACTCTGCTATCCTCTGCAGAGGAGACACTGGATCAGCACCTTCCCCTTGGGGACAGCCGATTGCAGAACGGATTACGGACCGGATATAAACAAAAAAGCCTGAAGAATAAATCTTCAGGCTTTCCTTTGGTTGCGGAAGCTGGACTCGAACCAACGACCTTCGGGTTATGAGCCCGACGAGCTACCACTGCTCCATTCCGCGATATTGAGCGAGAAACGGGGCTCAAACCCGCGACCCTCAGCTTGGAAGGCTGATGCTCTATCAACTGAGCTATTCTCGCAATTGGTCTCTGCTTGAAGCAGATCAACTCCCGAAAGAGTTGTGGGCAAAGATGGATTCGAACCACCGAAGTCGAAAGACAGCAGATTTACAGTCTGCCCCATTTGGCCACTCTGGTATTTGCCCTGATACCTTTACTATCGTTCGTTTCAGCGTCGCTGTTATTCCCGATTGCGTTGCAAAGGTAATGCTTTTATTTATTCCCGCAATAGCTACGCCAAAAAAAATTACACTCACTTGCTTCACTCATGCCCCAAAATCAGCTTAATAAACGCTGTTTCAACATCTTGGACGGCAATAAATTTTTTGAAATAAAATCGAACGTTTGC
Source organism: Bacteroidales bacterium (assembly GCA_051646395.1). GTDB lineage: Bacteria > Bacteroidota > Bacteroidia > Bacteroidales > JAUNSR01 > JAUNSR01. The sequence continues at coordinate 1,487 of JBOFCW010000207.1, read as the reverse complement.
CATACTACAAGCCCCAATGCCAAAAGAAAAGACAGATAAGGCGTAAAGACTCCGGCCCGGAAAGTTTGCAAGTCGAGGTTAAAGTGTGTAAGAACGTTCATCAGGTCGGCACGCCAGAACCACAACCAGGCTCCAAAGCAACCCCAAAGAACGATCAGAAATGCGACTGACCATCCGTATGTCACTTTACGGGGAGAAAGTTGATTCATTACGCCGGCCGTAAATTCATCAGAATGCGCGACAAACTTCCCTTTCTGAAGGAATACCCGTAGATCCGGATCTTTTTTCATATTCATAACCTTGCTTATTTAAAAAATTAGCCATTTTTGTTTTCGCACGCGACAAATGCGACTTTACCGTGCCCAAAGGCATTCCCGTGATAACACTTATTCTGGCTACTGTCAGATCCTCCCGGTAAAAAAGCAGAATGCAGGTGCGTTCGTCCGGGTTGAGCCGTTTCAAAGCCGCATACAAATCATATTCATCCGCCAGGTCAGGCTGTTCATCCTGATAAAACAGATCGGCTTTTGTTGCATCCAGCGTTTCCATCTCCTTCCGCGAACGATAATGATCACACAATACACGATAGGCGATACTGTAGAGCCAGGTCGAGAAAGCGGCAAGACCTTTGAAGGACGCGATATTCGTCCAGACCTTGATAAAGGTTTCCTGAGCGAGATCATCACTCGTAGGGCTATCTCCGCATGTATGACTTAAGAAAAAGCTACGGACCGACGCCTGGTACTTATCTACCAGACGTCTGAAAGCACGTTCGCTTCCAAGCAGGATTACCTGAGAAACCAGTGCTATATCTTCCGCTTTACTCATTGCATGATGTTGTTGTGTCGTTTTGTTTTTGCAATTCGATTTTCCACGCGATAAATTTAGCGATTCCGATCAGAATACAGAGGGCTCCCACTCCATAAAGTATAGGAGAAATAAAGACCGCCATAACGACCAGGCCAAGACCCGCGGCAATCAGTACAAGTGCGGATTCAAGCGGAGATGCTTGCTTTTTCGGTTTCTCCTGAAAAAATTCAGCCGGGAGGTCCTTTCCCATCTCAAGGGCCTTCATTACGACAGCATATTTCTCTTTTTTCCGATTTAACTGAAATCGCAATACGAAAAACACAATCAGAAAAGCAACAAGAAACGGGATAACGATCGCGGTGATCGGGATAAGAATATCTTCCATCGCATCCATGAATATTTTCATATTATTCGGCTCTTTCACATGTTCAACCACTTTTATCACTTCCTGAGCAGGCAAGCCACCTGCTATGCTAACAGAATCGGCTGCAGCTACCTCCTGTCCCATACAGCATAAAGAACCCAATACCGAAATAATCGTAAATGCAATAAATTTAACTCGTAACATACTCGTATATTTTTAATTTTAATAATCTGTTTAATTTCTACTGAAGCGCTTTCATGATATTAGACGCAACGACCCGGGCAAATGGTTGCAGAAAAATGAAAAAAATTTA
>JBOFCW010000148.1:0-7114 GCA_051646395.1 Bacteroidales bacterium | reverse complement strand
GAGGCAACCTGTAAATAGGTAGCGGGAACCGAAATTTCTACATCCTGTGTATCCCACGGAACTACAACAGCCTGCAAGTTAAACGGTGTATCGCCACCACCCCGATAAGTCAGCTGGTAATGCAGAGACTGACCGGGATTCCAGCCCGAACGTCCCGAAGCATCCACAGGTGCATATAAGGTCGTATGAAACACTCTTAACACCTGATCAACCTGTCCGCGAAAGTGAATTTCGAGTTGCGGGACACTCCCATCAGGCCGATCGGAGAAAGACTGAGGCATCAGATAAAACGACTCTTTATCATTCAACAGGGACTGCATCCCTGCGGTCAGCCAATAGTTATTTTTGAGTTCAGCCACGCCACCGTCAGTCGCTGACGAAGCATAGAAGTCCTCACCTGAAGAGGCATCGGTGTGCCATCCGGCAGAAGTCAACTCCATACCACTATACAAGCAGTAGGAAGAGGCTGAACGATAAAGATTCTGCAGAACGATTTTTTCGATACAAACCGTCTCTCCTTTGTAATCTGCTGCCACAGCTCCCGAAAAGCGCACCTGCGTAAGCGCATGTTTGAGATTGAAATGAATCTGATTCGATCCGCTCTCCTGATAAACCCGATTCACCGTAGTCCCTAAAGACCAAAGCAGATCCTTCTGATCGCGTGCCCGGGAAGGAACGTCCAGGTGCATGACCGGATGATTTCCTCTGACATGGGTAATCAGCGGAAGGTCTTCATAGGGCGCAAATGCAAAGAAATGATGATAACCTTGCGGAACCCAGTATTTCGGCGGTGCATACGCCCAGTTGCCCGAAGCATTGCGCGTGAGTTTCTCTTTATCGAACAGATAGGCAAAATCGGGTGCATCCGTCCCTAACGGAGAGGCTGCCGAATAATAGCCATATACTGCCATGGTGTTCAGATTGGTCTCTGTAACACTCCCTCCACGCGTCTTCGACTCACGGATATCTCCTTCAGCCGAAAAGTTCATCTGACGGTCAGGCCTCTGAATCCCTGTTTCATCGGATTCATTACATGACCAAATCAATAATAGCGAGCATAAAGCTAATAATCTCATATATTTTTCGAATTCAAAGATCTTTTTTAATTCCTATTTTTAATTCGTATCTCTTACACAACGGACCGGCAATGCTTTGCCTGCATGAAATTTAGCGATCGGGTTGACCTGTGTCGCCTCGAAGCTGAACATGGATGCATCACCCGGATTGTCATTAATCGTATTCAGCCAATATTGACCGGTCTCGGCAAAATGATTCGGCATATAGGGACCATAGCGGTCACCATTATCCGCCCGATAGCCGATAGCCGGCAGAAAGAGCAGACGGGCTGCTTCCATTCCTCTCGGAAAATATCCGCCATTTATCTCGAAAGGCCGTGCCCAATGAGCCGTATAGGCCGTCTGACTCTCAAAGCCCGAGAAGAGTTTCGAATCAGCCACAGAGGGTAATCGCCACCCACTCCGGTAAGTATTAAGTGCCTGATCAGTCATATTTATTATGTCTGATGCCGACAAACCAATCAAACGGCAGATATCGCCTTTCCCTTTGCGTATATTAGCCACCTGATGATAGGAGGCATCCGATATATTCTTTATATTTTTTTCCCATTCCGCATTGGAATAGAACGGATATCCCTGAAAATAATCCGAAGCAGTCCCTGCTAACGGATAGAAACGGAGTTGACTGATACTCCACGGCTGATCATTCAATGAAAAGGCGATCACTCCACCGAATTTGACACAAAGAATATTGTCTTTATGTACAGGTTTGTCAGCCGAAGCCGATGGACCACCCCAAGGTGCAGCCGCTAATTTACCTTCGCTATTGAGATAAAGCAGATTGGCTCCGCCACCCGGTGCGGAAAGAACAATTGAGTAAACGATTTGCTTACCCGCTGTCCATTGCACATTATTCAGACTGACAGATACGGATTTTTGTCCTTCGATATCAATCACAATACGAGCTGATTCGCCTAATTGCTGGGGTATCATCATCAGATAGCCGTTCGTTGTATTTAAAAGGCCGGACATTTGAAGAGGTGCTTCAAACGGAACCTTACTAAGAATAACGGGATAACCTCCTGTCGCAACAGAAGAGTCGGTAAGATCCCATTGCAAAGCGTTCCCATCCATGGCGAGCGTTCCACTCGTTTTTATACCCTGAATGGATAAGCCGGTTATTTTTTCGCCTGAACCCTGTATGCGAAATCCGATACAAGTCAATGCATGTTTCAGCATAAACTTAACGGGAGCAGTTCCGTTGTTTGAGATATTGCGGTCAAACAACGGGACGGCTATCGTCAGATCGGGCTGGTCAGCACATTTCGAAGGTACTTCATAGCGCAATCGGGGCAAACCGGTGGTCTGGATCAGGGAGATTCCGTTTTGGGGAGTCGCTGACGGACCGTAGGCAAAAAAAGAAATATTGGCATCTGTGGCAACCGGCCAGTAAACAGGCCCTTTTTCATAGCTCCAGACACCGGGAGCTGTTTGGGTAGCCCGCACATCATTCATAAAATCGGGCCGGGCTGTTGCTGCCTGTTTTGCCCAGGTAAAATCTTTTCCATTGCCGGTATAATAGCCAAATATTTTCAGATTACTGATTTCTGAAATATCTGCAGCCGGATGGCCCCGGGTCGGATCGGTCGGATCACGAAAGGCTACAATCCCGATGGGGGTATTCAGTTCCTGCTCGCTCGTGAATGTCTGTGTGCAGGATACTCCTAATATGAATAAAGCAATCAGACAAAAAAAGGGGTTGGCAGATCTATACATAGTTTCATGATTTTGAATAAATAGCAGGAGAGGCTTTTACTCCTCTCCCGTAGATTTAAGCAGGGCTTAGGTTAGTTGTTCAACTATTAATTATTAGCTGAATCATCCGGTTGTGTTGGTGTACCCCAATCAGCTACCTCAGAAGAGAAAGTGATTTCAGGACCGAAGATCGGCTTACCGTCAGGACCTGTTGTAGACTCTCCATTGATTGTAATATTCATTCCGTAGTTTTTACCAGGAAGAAACTCATTAGATGCCATATCATCCGGCTTAATTGTATAAGTAACATCTCCTTCGAATACAATCACTCCATTTTTCTTAATTACAACAGGCAGACTAATACTTGTGTGAGGTGAGCTTTGCGGTAAAATCAAATAGCTAACACTTCCAGTATAGGTCGTAAGTGCATTAAAATTTACGCCTGAATCGTTATTGTCATAACCTTGACCGGCTTTATCTGTCAGACCAGACCATTCCGGTTCTTCTGCAGATGCATCAATAACACCATTTACCATTATTACAGTCAGACTTGGAGTATTTTTATTTTCGGCACCATAGCTTACTGAATAACCGGCATTATTTAAAGCGTCAGTCAATTTTACATCAATACTGATTTTGGTCAGCATGTGTTTAAACTGGAAGTGAACGTTGTTTTTATTTGCAGCTTGCTCAGCTTTAGTGACTGTTACTGGTGTTGCAATTGTAAAATCCTCTTGTGCCGTTGTAGGAACAGTATAAGTTAGTTGAACTTTTGCATCATCTGTTGTAATATCCGCTAAAAGCTTATTTGAACCATAAGAAACCTCCTTATCAACTATATTAGTTGCATCAGCAGTCTTAGGTGCATACGCAAAGAATTTGATTGCCCAGTCATTTGTTACATTTGGCCAATAGTGCATTTGAGTTGGTGTATCCGTCGAATTAAGATTATTTCCCTGAATATCACCTGATGTTAATACATCATCTATAAACCACGTAGGAGTTCCTAAGACAGTCAAACCAAACGATTTCGCATAAACCTGATAAGGTTGCTTATTATCATTAGCCGCACGCGTTACCTTATCATTCAAGGTCGAGAACTTGATTTCATTGGACTTCTCAGTCATTTCCTGAATTTCATTTTGCGAACAGCTGGCTAACAAGCCTACAGCAGCCAGTGAAAAAATCATTTTTTTCATAAGTCTAATTTAATTAAGTAAGTAATAAGTTTAAAACTTTGAACCTGATCAAAATATTAATATCCTGAGTTTAGTATTTATCTGCATGTAAGAATTAGTATGCCTGCGCATTACAGTTCCAACGGAACATCAATTGAATCCCAATCCTCGAGATCGGAACCAAAACCTGAATCGGTTGACCCCTCGGGAACTACATCGGGCAAAGCCTCGGTCAGATCAACGGGGACCGTCAGTAAAACAGAGCCATTCGTCTGCGGAGCAAAACGAATCAGCGAAGTGATATCAACCGTATGACGAACGACGGTTTTATCTTTGTTAGTCAGCATAAAAAGCATATCGAGGTAAATCGGCTTAGCCGTATGTCCTGCGATGCTATAGCGGTCCGTCAGTGTGCCATGAAGCGAAACGCGTGCCGATATAACTCCATCCGTTCCGGAACCTTCGTCGTATTTACGATTGTTCATCGTGAACTGGATCGTAGCAGGACTACCCGAAGGTTGATCGGTCTGTGCGAAAAAGCTTGCCGCCACATTGCGCAAATCGACCAAAGCCGGCATACGCGCATTGTTAAGCCCTTTGACATGGACCGTAATGTCCATATAGCTGTTCTTCTGCAAAGGTTCGACACCTACCAGACGCGTATTTGCTTCATCGGGTACTGCGACAAAATCACTGACCGTAGCCACAGCGAGCGGCTCGTGCTGCCTGATATAATTATCAGCCGGATCGCGGGTCTGAACCGGATTGTCGGACTGAGAATAGAACTCGAGTGTCGCGTATTGCTCGTAACCACGTACGGACAGGTATTTAATCTGTTCGCGGATTTCGTTGTGGAAAACCACTGTATATTCGCCAAACGGTAAGGTGACATAAGACTGAACCGTACGAGGCGTATTTTCAAAGCGATGTTCGCGTATGAGTTTGCCATCGGCTTTGTCATAGAAGTAAACCGTGACATTCTTGACATCTACCCCGGATTTTTCCCAGACTGTACCGATCGGAATTTGCGCCATTGTATCGCAAGGGCCATCAAAAGGCCGGCGATGACAGGACGGAAAAAAGGCGGCAGAAACTGCTATCAGAAGCCAGATAAAAGATCTCATAACTTACCTCCTTTCTTTTTCAGTTTCAAATGGGGATACCAGACGAGCGATACTTTAGCCCGTGTCGGACCAATCCAGGTATACTGCCCACTGTATTGGCGGGTCAGATGCCAGCGATCGTGAATGTCACAGAATTCGGCGTGATAATGCCGGTATTTCGTCCGGAGCACGCCGACTCCTAAAGAAAACTCCATACTGAGATTGCGTTTCAGCGGCAGGACGTATCCCCCACTTAAACCGGTCGCGATAAAGAACTCGCCCTGATAACCTTCCCGCTTCCATTCTAAATCATAAAGACCGCCTCCGCCATACAGACCGACAAACCAACCCGACAACGGATTGTGTCTGCCCAGCGAAGGGTCTTGCTTTGCGTAGTTTGGTTTAAACCAATAGCGAGCCTCTAAATTACCCGAAAGGACTTCGAGACAGTTCTGCTTGTTCTCCCACAACCACCACGGAAAAATCCATTCGCCGGCTATCGAGAAACGCGGTGCCACAGGCAATTCGACCTCCACATTAAGCAGCGTGGCTGCATCAAACAGCAGATTGGTTTTGAGTGCGACAGGACGTACAAGCCGGGACGAAACCGAAGGAGTTTCCCGAACTGCCGGTTCGGACACAAAAGATACCTCTGCCATAGGAGTCACAGGAACCGGTGGCGAAACAGATTCAGTGGTATCGGCAGCAGCCATTTTCACCGGATCGAGGTAAAACATCAGACAGGATGATCCGCGTAAATGAGGAAAAATATGCTTTTGATAGTATTTCCACACTTTACCATCCATTAAACGACGCAGAGCCTGTTCCTTCATCAGAGGATCGTCGGTATTATTGAGAATATGTAAAGCCTGAGATTTACAGGGAACATATAAATCATTCGTAATCCACTGCCTTAGCCCTTCCCAGTTTTCGCCTAAGGGTTCTATAATGATTGGATACCGACTCATATCCGTATAGTTTTGCAAAAGGAAATCTCGGACATTCGTTGCTCGTGCCAATGCCAGACCCTCATTGTAAAGAGGGCTTCCATCGGGAGATGTATAAGAGGTTATCCGTACAGAATCCAACCCTGCTAAGAAGAGTCTGTTATGCATCATTGAATCCAGCAAGAGCAGATTTTGCTTATTAAGCATATAATCATTTTCAAAAACTGCTTTATCAAAACGAAAATAAATCGTTATATCCTTCTCCTTAAATATATTTTGTGTACTTCCCTGTGCCTGTAAGGATATACAAAAAGCGAAGGAAAGGCTCATCAAAAAAAAGAGACTGTTGAAGTGTAAGTATTTCTTCATTTGTTTTCATGCTTATTCATATCATATACATTTATCTAATTCCTAAAATATGATATCATCAAGTCAGGTGAGAGAATAAAAATATCTGAAAAGACAACAATCATCAGTTTATATGGAATTATTACTATCCAAATCGTATCATAATAATCAGGTTCACTTTGCAAAGAAATTGTATTCTGTCACGGATAAAGTTGCAAATCCGCAGAAATAGATTGCAATACGGCATTTTTACATTGCAAAATGGCATAAATAGATGTATTAAAACAAAAATGCGTCAAATTAATATCAATGATACGATCTACTTAATCGCATAATCCATCCGGATAAAAAAAAGAAGGGACTGTCTAACAACGTTTGTATGTTACAGTATGAAGTTATAATCTGTAAGTGATCGTTTTGTATTTCTTTTAAAAGCAGTACGACGGTTTAAAATATCTACCAATGGGTTATAATGCTCGCTGTAGGGATGGCTTTCTCGTTATGATTCCCGAGACAAGTTATGCCCATCCCTGTCCCGAAACCATCAAATAGTCAAAATTGATTACACAAGTTATATGACCCGTTTCGTTCATTAAATTCGATTGCTGTGCGATGGTGAACCGCGGTTGAATCTCGTTATGACTCACGAGACATAGTACCAGGATTCAACCCTACATTTATAAATCAATCACACAAAATATTTCTAAAAAAAGTTCCATTTCAGACCGATTAATTCAGGTCTGAAATGGAACTTTTATTTATGTCGT
>JBOFCW010000156.1:0-2989 GCA_051646395.1 Bacteroidales bacterium | reverse complement strand
GTTCTGAATACAGGAGACTCAATTTATTTCAACTCCAGCCTTCCTCACGGCATGAAAGCCCTTGAGGGAGAACAAGTGCAATTTCTTGCCGTAATCATTTAACCCCGACGTTACGCCTTTAACAACAGAGCATATGCTTAAAAAATTTCTAAAACAAACCCAATTCTCCGATCAAAACGATTTCATGGAGAATTTCAAAATAGAAGTTCCTGAAAACTTCAATTTTGCCTATGACATCGTCGACGCATGGGCAAAAACCGAACCGGATAAAAAAGCTCTTTGCTGGAGTAACGACAAAGGAGCATTTCATCAATTCACATTTGCTGAAATCAAAGAAGAAAGTGATAAAACAGCAGCCTACTTCCAATCACTGGGAATAGGGCGCGGTGATAAGGTAATGCTGATACTTAAGCGCCGTTTCGAATTCTGGTTTGCAATCATAGCTCTCCACAAACTGGGAGCAACAGCCATACCAGCAACCCACTTACTGACAACCAAAGACATCGTTTACCGCAATAATGCTGCCGATATCAAAATGATCGTAGCGGTCGGAGAAGACGAGGTCATAGAGCACATCAACAATGCCCGCGAAAAATCCCCTACCCTTGAGCACCTTGTTTCAGTCGGGCCGGACATTCCTGCCGGATGGGATGATTTCCATCGGGGCATTAGCCATTCAGAACCCTTTGAACGTCCCTCACAAGCCAATACCAACGATGATATATCATTGCTCTATTTTACATCGGGGACAACAGGTGAACCAAAAATGGTAGCACATGACTTTACTTATCCTTTAGGCCATATCATCACCGCGAGCTACTGGCACAATCTTAATGAAGATTCGCTTCACCTGACTCTCGCTGACACGGGATGGGGCAAAGCCGTATGGGGTAAACTTTACGGACAATGGATTGCTGGAGCCAACGTTTTCGTTTACGATTTCGACAAGTTCGCTCCCGCCGATGTGCTTCATATGATACACAATTTCCGGATCACCTCTTTTTGCGCTCCTCCGACGGTTTTTCGCTTTCTCATCAGAGAAGATCTCTCTAAATTCGACATCTCTAGCCTGAAGTACTGCACGATCGCAGGAGAAGCCCTCAATCCGAAAGTATATGAAGAATGGTTGCGCCTGACTGGAATAAAGCTCATGGAGGGATTCGGACAAACAGAAACCACCCTAACCATTGCTACGTACCCTTGGGTGGAACCAAAACCTGGATCAATGGGTATTCGCAACCCTCAATACGACGTAGACCTATTGACCCCGGACGGACGTTGGGCTGAAGATGGAGAACAAGGACAGATCGTAATCCGTACCCATGGGGCAAAAGTTTTGGGATTATTCAAAGAATATTACCGCGACGCAACACGTACACACGAAGCATGCCATGATGGACTCTATTTCACAGGAGACGTGGCCTGGCGAGACGAAGACGGCTACTTTTGGTTCGTCGGCAGAGCCGATGATGTAATCAAGAGTTCAGGATACCGTATCGGCCCGTTTGAGGTTGAAAGTGCTCTGATGACACACCCTTCTGTAGTAGAATGCGCTATCACCGGAGTTCCGGATGAAGTACGGGGACAAGTAGTCAAAGCAACAATCGTGCTTGCCGGATCTTACAAAGAACAAGCCGGAGAAGAATTGATCAAAGAGCTTCAGGATCATGTAAAACAAGTCACGGCCCCGTATAAATATCCGCGCGTAATTGAGTTCGTCGACGAACTACCAAAAACCATTAGTGGGAAAATCAGACGTGTAGAAATACGAAATAAGAATTCGAAAGCTTAACAAACAACCAGATAGCCGAACCAATCTGAAAACGTTTTGTTTAAACGTAAGAATAAGTTAAATATAGATGAGATCGCCAGAACTCCTAAAGCTGAGATACACAACAACATGTATATAAATGGTGCATCTGACTTTAATGTAAAAAAATAAATTAAATACAGATGAAAGAAGAAAGCAAAAACTGGTTTGTAAGCACATCCGAACTCGACAGTCAACAGATTATCACAAAAGGAAGGCGACATCTTCAAGATGTAATCCGCAGCGGTGAGTTTAACGAGCGAATCGAGATAGAATGGAGCTACAAGCCACTTCCCGGCGGCATGCCGAGCGAAGAGCAAGACAAGTTGATGAATGAGGTCGCATTTAAACTGACAGAAGCTGAAGAAGCAGACAAAACTGCTTATCTGACGGCTATTTACACCGGTCGCGAAAAATTCATTATGGTTTTCTATACCCGCAATATCGATCAGTTCGCCCAAACCCTACATAAAGCACTGGATGCATATGAGCAACTACCCATTCAGATCGGCAGGATAGAAGACCCAACCTGGAGCGATTACAAGGAGATGCTAGAACGAAACGGCATGGCAGAATAACACCTTGCCCCAGCATAGATAAACCGGAGCTATAATAAACAGACACAACATCGTTATTTGCTCCGGTTTTTTTATTATTCATTTTTTCCAGATATCTTCAATTACTCATGTAATAAAATATCATATTTATGTCTTTTCGATTCAAACGTATCGCAGTCAAAATAGGCAGCAACGTACTTACCCGCAAAGACGGCACCCTCGATTTCACGCGGATGTCTGCCTTATCCGACCAAATCGCAGAGCTACACAAAGCCGGCATCCAACTAATTCTGATCTCATCGGGAGCCGTAGCTTCTGGACGCAGCGAAGTGAAAGCATCAAAAAAACTCGATTCCGTTTCTTCACGACAACTTTTCTCTGCCATCGGCCAGGCTAAACTTATTAATCGTTACTATGAGCTCTTTCGCGACCACGGGATTGCTTGTGGCCAGGTACTCACAACCAAAGAAAGTTTCGGCACAAGGCGCCACTACCTGAATCAAAAAAACTGTATGGAAGTGATGCTCGAGGAAAAGGTAATTCCGATTGTTAATGAAAATGACACCATTTCAGTCAGCGAACTTATGTTTACCGACAACGACGAGTTATCGGGTCTGATCGC
>JBOFCW010000033.1:0-6238 GCA_051646395.1 Bacteroidales bacterium | reverse complement strand
ACGTACGCTGACGGCAGCTTATAAATTTTATTGCGATAAAGAACTTGACGGAGCTCACAGTGCGAAGGCTGACACGCAAGCTACCTATGAAGTTTTGATGGGGCAACTCGATAAATATGACGATTTGGAGAACGATGTTCTTTTTTTGTCGGAATTTTCTACGCAAAACAAAAACGTAGATTTTGCTGGCCGTATCGTTTACAATGAAAATGGTGTTGAGGTTTTTAACTTCGGAAAATACAAAGGTATTCCGGTAGAACAAGTCTTTAAAAACGATTTTGGATATTATAACTGGATGATGCAGGGTGATTTTGCATTAAGTACAAAAAAAGTACTTACGGAAATTAAACTGCGTGGATTTAATAAATAACATTTATGCTGAAAGGTAAGAAAATCGTATTGGGGATAACCGGAAGTATCGCAGCCTATAAAGCTGCTTATCTGCTTCGGGGACTTGTGAAGAAAGGTTGTGAGGTACAGGTGATTATGACTCCTGCGGGTAAAGAGTTTATCACTCCGGTAACGCTTTCTGCACTTTCGGGAAAACCGGTTATCAGTGAGTTCTTTACAGCGAATACAGGTTCGTGGAACAGCCATGTGGACCTGGGTCTTTGGGCTGATGCGATGGTAATTGCTCCTGCAACGGCTTCTACAATTGGTAAAATGGCGAACGGAATAGCCGATAATATGTTGATAACCACTTATATGTCGGCCAAGGCTCCCGTGTTTGTTGCACCGGCAATGGACCTGGATATGTTTGCCCATCCTGCTAACCAGCGGAATCTGGATACACTCAGATCTTATGGCAACCATATTATAGAACCTGCTTCGGGTGAGTTGGCCAGCCACCTCATCGGAAAAGGCCGTATGGAAGAACCAGACGTGATAATCCGGGTTTTGGAGAAATTCTTTGAAGATTCGAACGTTTGATATGAAAATACTCATCACAGCCGGTCCAACTTACGAACGTATCGATCCGGTACGCTTTATCGGTAATTATTCATCCGGTAAAATGGGCTTCGCCCTTGCTGAAGCTTGCGCTTCCCGCGGAGCTCAGGTAACACTCATAGCCGGGCCGGTGCATCTGAAAACAGTTCATCCGAATATTACCCGCATCGATGTCGAATCTGCGCTCGAGATGTATGAGGCCGCAATGAAATATTTTCCGCAACAAGATGCAGCCATTTTATGTGCCGCCGTTGCTGATTATCGTCCGGAAATTTGTGCCGATAAAAAGATCAAGCGTACAGGAGAGGATCTGGTGATACGTTTGGTTCCTAACCCTGATATTGCAGCGAGCCTCGGAAAGATTGTCGAAGAGAAACAAACTCTTGTCGGATTCGCACTTGAAACGAACGACGAAGAGAAGAATGCGTTAGGGAAGATGCAGCGTAAAAATCTGGACTTCATTGTGTTGAACTCCTTGCAGGATCCGGGGGCCGGATTTCAGGTAGATACCAATAAAATTGCGATCTTATCAAAAGACGGCATACGACAGGATTATCCTTTAAAATCCAAATCCGAAGTGGCTACCGATATCCTGGATAAGCTATGGGAAGTGATGCAGGAAAAAAATAAGTGACAGGTATGAAGAAACTATTGGTTGCATTAATGACTTTTGGTTCATTTGTGTTTGCTTCTGCACAGGAATTTAATTGTAAAGTTAAAATCAATGCAGATCAGATCGAAGGAACCTATAAACAGAAATTCGTTACATTAGAAACCGAACTGACCGAGTTTATTAATAACCGGAAGTGGAGCGAAGCGAAGTTTTCAAATGTTGAAAAGGTTGATTGTACGCTCCAGTTTACGATCAAAAGCATCACCTCGCAAGATCGGTATGCGGCTGAACTGACCGTTCAGGCGAGAAGACCCGTATATAATGCGGCTTATACGACATCCACTTTCAATTTTAAAGACAACGAGATTGAGTTTCCTTATGTTGAGAATGAACCGATAGTTTACACAGACCATACCATAGAAAGTAATCTTGTCGCAATCGTATCGTATTATATGTATATGATTCTGGGCATGGATTTCGATAGTTTCGCCCCGGAAGGCGGAACACCGTTCTTTCGTCAGGCAGAAAATATCGTGACGCTTTGTCAAACGATCAATGAAACCGGCTGGAAGGCATTCGATAGTAATAAAAACCGTCACGCACTTGTGTCTGGTTTGCTGGAAGAGAAAATGAAACCCTTTCGGCAATTATGGTATGAATATCACCGAAAAGGACTCGACGATATGGTGCAAAATGCAGAGAAAGGAAAAAGCACCATCACGAAATCATTGGATCACTTACAGAAAATGCACGAGGCTAACTCGATGAGCGTCTTACTTTCGGTATTTATGGATACCAAGACAGATGAACTGATTAATATCTATTCGAAGTCGAACCAAACAGAAAAAGATAACGTTTACAAATTGCTTACCTCTATTTATCCTTCTTACAGCCAACGTCTTGATCCAATCCGGACACCGGCTGCAAAATGATGGAAATTAGCGGAATACACCTAGGGATAACTAAATGATCATATCATTAAATATTCGTAACTACGCCCTGATAGATGCCTTGAACATCGATTTGGAAAAAGGCTTTTCTGTTTTGACAGGAGAAACGGGAGCCGGAAAATCCATCATACTTGGTGCTTTATCCTTGATTTTGGGTCAGCGTGCTGACGCACGTGCCGTAAAAGATGGTGAAACCAAATGTGTAATCGAGGGAACATTTGATTTATCGAATTATAAGCTGGAAAGTTTTTTTCAGGAAAACGATCTGGAATATGATGCTCAGCATTGTATCATTCGCAGGGAAGTTTATGCAACCGGTAAGTCGCGGGCTTTTATCAATGATACACCCGTTTCTCTGATGCAACTCAAAACCTTGGGTAGCTCATTGATCGACATCCATTCGCAACATCAGAATCTGCTTTTGGGAGATGATGTTTTTCAGCTTAAGGTAATTGATACATTGGCCGGAAATGAAGAGGTTTTAACGGCTTACAGGAGCGAATACAGTCAGTATAAACAGCTCAATACGGAACTTCGCGTGTTGACGGAAAAGGCTTTGCGTAACAAAGAAGAAGCTGATTATCTGCGTTTTCAGTTCGAACAGCTTCAGGAAGCCGATTTGAAAGAGGGCGAATTGACAGAGCTTGAGCAGGAACTTGAAACGCTTACTCATGCAGAAGATATCAAGGCGACTCTCTTTGCGATCGGACAACTATTGGATCGCATGGATGGTGGTATCTTGCAGGATTTGAAAGATGCATCAGGACGAGCCAATACACTGCGCAGTTTATATCCCAAAGTAGAAGAAATCGCAGAACGCTTGCAGTCTGACTACATTGATTTAAAAGACCTGGTCAAAGAGGTCGAGTATCTGCAAGATTCAATTTCATTTGATCCGGTTCGGCAGAATTGGATTCAGGAACGTTTGGATGTCATTTATCGTTTGCAACAAAAGCATCATGTGTCGACAGATGCCGGCCTGATCGCTTTTCGGGATCAGATAGCAGAGCGACTGGATGGAATTGATAGTTCGGATGAACGCATTGCCGATATCAAAAAGCAGATAGAGATTCAGCGGAAACGCTTGGAAGATGTAGCCCATTTACTTTCTGAAAAAAGAAAACAAGCCGCTTTGGCATTTGCCTCTAATCTGGCAGAGGGAGTAAAGCCGCTTGGGATGCCGAATGTGCGTTTTGAAGTAAGCTTCCAGGCAAAAACCAATTATGACGAATCCGGAGTTGACATGATCCGTTTTATGTTTTCAGCCAACAAGAATCAATCGTTGATGCCTGTTGCCGAAATAGCGTCCGGAGGAGAGATCTCACGTTTGATGTTGGTAATCAAATCATTGATAGCAAGTGCGACGGCTCTTCCTACTATTGTCTTTGATGAAATCGACACAGGTGTATCCGGAGAGATCGCCGATAAGATGGGAGAGATTATGCAAGCCATGTCGCGCTATATGCAGGTGATGACGATCTCGCATTTGCCTCAGGTTGCAGGTAAAGGAGCATCTCACTATAAAGTATACAAAAAAGATACCGAGCATTCAACGATCACGCATATTGTTCGTCTTTCCGACTCTGAAAGGGTAGAAGAGATTGCCCGTATGCTGAGTGGTTCAGTAATGACCGAACAGGCGATGGAAAATGCACGGGTATTGCTTCGCCAAAAAGAGAAAAATAAATAAAAATACAAATGCCATTACAATAGTTCTGGCGCATAACTGATGATTCCGTTGGTATAACGGGGTCGGAAGATTTAAATAACAGATTTAAAATGAATAAGAACGAAACTATTTTCGGGATTCGCGCGGTAATCGAAGCGATTCAGGCCGGTAAAGAGATTGATAAAGTCTTGGTTAAGATTGGCCTTGAAGGAGACCTTTCTAAAGAGCTTTTTCAGGTGTTGCGTGAAACGGATATACCTGTTCAGCGTGTTCCGATGGAACGATTGAACCGGATTACCCGGAAAAATCATCAGGGTGTTATCGCCTTTGTTTCTGCAGTAACTTATCAGAAACTTGAGCATATCGTGCCGATGTTGTATGAAGAAGGACGTATGCCTTTTATCGTTGTGCTCGATGGTATTACCGATGTGCGCAACTTTGGAGCTATCGCACGTACATGTGAATGTGCAGGTGTGGATGCGATTGTAATTCCTGAAAAAGGAAGTGTTACGGTAAATGCGGATGCTGTTAAAACATCAGCCGGAGCATTGCATCACCTTCCTGTTTGTCGTGAGAAGAGTGTGAATGAAGCACTTCGTTTTTTGCGTGACAGCGGATTCAAATTGATTGCAGCAACTGAAAAGGCAGCTCAAACCTATACACAAACTCAGGATTATCTTGATCCGTGTGCCATTGTCATGGGTTCGGAAGATACCGGTATCAGTAATGAAAATCTACGTATTTGTGATTCCCTCGTTTCAATTCCGCAGTTTGGTGAAATCGGATCACTTAACGTTTCTGTCGCTGCCGGTATCCTGATGTATGAGGCTATCCGTCAACGTACTAAACAATAATATTAATCAATATCTATATACAAATGAAGAAAGTTATCTCTACAGTCAATGCACCTGCTGCTATTGGCCCATATTCGCAAGCGATCGAGGCAAATGGAATGTTGTTTATCTCGGGTCAGCTACCGGTCGATCCTGCTACAGGCGAATTCGTAGCCGGTGGCATAACGGAGCAAACGACTCAATCATTCAAAAATATCAAAGCGATTCTTGCAGAAGCAGGCCTCACGACTGATAATATCGTAAAAACAACCGTTTTTCTTGCAGATATGAGCCTTTTTGCTGATATGAATGCGGTATATGCCAGCCAGTTTGGAGAAACTTTCCCGGCACGTTCGGCATTTGCTGTAAAAACATTGCCTAAAAATGCTTTGGTAGAGATCGAAGCGATTGCTGTAAAATAATCGTACCTGTCATTGTTTTTTTTATAATATTGAAGAAGGGGCTGTCTGAATTTTTTCAGACAGCCCCTTTCGCTTTTGCCGCTATGAGCGGTAGATTCGGTATTTTTTAATAACTTTACTTCTATCGGTAGTCTCTTTCCATATTTCCGAAAGGCTGATACTCCCGGGCTCATTGTCTTATAACCGGACCCTCGCTCCACCGTCGGTGCGTGGACCACTTCACCTTCGGTGATTAAGTCGCTCCACCGGCGGCGGTGAAATCCAGTCCCCGACGGCGTTCGGACTTCACCACCGACGGAGGAGTAATGCCGTCACCGACGGTGGTTGATGCAACCACCGAAGATGGAGTGTATGTATGATCCGCAAGCATGATTGCAGACTTCCGATAACGTATATAATTTTAATAAAAACAACCTGATAAATGACTGACGGAAGAAAAAGAAGCAATATTAAAGCTGGTTTACACGTAAACATCGTATTAAAAGAAGATCAACGAACAGGTGAACTGACAGAGGGATACGTGAAACAGATTCTGACGAATTCCCCGAATCATCCACATGGTATAAAAGTACGTCTTGAAACCGGAGAGGTCGGACGGGTCAAGGAGATTTTGGAAGAGGATTGAATGGGTGATTTCAATCCGCTACTAAGAACTTTTTATTCCTACCCGTTGGCGGAATTAAAAAGATAATATACTGATGTTTGAAAAGTTGCACATATTATTGATATATAGTATATTAGGGTTAATGAAATCTTTAATACATCATCAACATATGCACAACTTATATACAATATTCAGTAAA
>JBOFCW010000022.1:0-4065 GCA_051646395.1 Bacteroidales bacterium | reverse complement strand
CATTTCAGCCTTTTCCGAATCCGCATTGCATTGAATTCGCATTACCAAAGGGAAAATACGAACTGATTCTGCACAATAACGCGCCATTCGAATTACCGAATCTTCGTTTTGCCGGATTGGAAAAACGACATACGCTTGCTGTTTACGCAGCAGCAAACAAGGATGATACTTCTCAATACAAAAAAGTCATGGAGCCAGATGTATTCGGTTTGGCCGAGATAAGCGAATTGCAAGTCACGGAGAAAATGATCGAATATTTTCCATACAAGCCGGCATCGCCAGAAAAACATGAAATAATGGAATTTTCTCTTGCCGCCCATCCTTCGATCTGCGAAATAGAAATAATCGTACATGTGACAGGTTTGCACAACGCCGCAGGCGCACCTGTATCCAGCCTCTCGAATCTGACTGAAGGAATATTATTATTCGATCGCATCTCTACGGGCAAACCCATTTCACAGGAGTTCATACTCAATAATCGACAGTTCGATTCGGGTAGCTCACAAAACGGTAGAATCACGAAAAAATTGAAAAGTTTCGGTTTTACATCCGATATTTCACTTCGACAAGAATTACAAATGAACTTCAAATTAGTAAATGGTGATTCTTATCCCGTGACTTCGGACGTGACCGAAAAGATTGAAAAGATCGATTCAATGAAATACCGTATCCGAATCGATTGTGTATTGCCTGATGTCCCTGCAGTGGGAGGCGGAGACAGTGGTTTCAATCCCGATGTAGAAGACTGGGAAAATGCCGAAGCAGATATCCCAATGCAATAAGAAATAGTAATTCACTCTTATAAATTTTAAACAATTACTTATGAAAACGAAGAAAATTGCTTTTATGACCTTATCAGGCTTACTAATGGCCTCATGTGCAAACGAAATGGATCAGATGACAGAAAAACTAAACGAACCGAATACTATCGGATTTGATACCTATTCGCAGATATCTAAAGGACATCCGATTACAGGAAATACGACTGGAGATAATGTATTTGCTATAAATGGACGGAGATTTCATGTCACTGCCTATGTTGGGAATGAGGTATCAAATCAATACCTGAATGCTCCGATTGAGTATAACAACGGAATTTGGAATTACGTAAAAGCGGAAGATAAAGCATACTGGCCTAATAAAAATGAAACCTTGAATTTCTATGCCGTTTATCCGGATTTGGATTTTCACGGAACAAACGAAAATAAAGGAACCGTAAGCTACGATAATACAAAGAAATCAATGAATATCAGTTATACTGTCCCGACAACAATAGGTGATCAACAAGATCTGATGTACGCAATCGAAATCGACAAAACAAAACCGACTTCGGGCACGAATGTCAACCTCAACTTTAAACATGCGTTGAATCAGATCCATTTTTTGGCTAAAACAGATGCGAAAGATCTAAAAGTAACAATTGCTGAAAATGGAATTGCGGTTTGCAATATATATCAAACAGGTTCATTGGCAGTTACAAACAACTCATCAGCCTGGGAATGCGACGCAAGTTCGATAATTGACTACACACAAAATGCTGATTCGGTAACCCCAATTGTATATGAAAATACTAGCAGAATCACAAATGAAAAAAATCTACTGATGCTGATTCCACAAGAAGTTTCGCCCTGGATTCCAAATCCTGCAACAACCGGCAATAATGCCTCCAATCCTAATCAAAAAGGGTCTTATTTGAAAATCAGCTGTAGAATCTGGATGGCAAATGGAAATGCACCTGTATATCTGCATGGTAACAAAAATGAATTCGCCGATATCTATGTGCCATTCAAAGGAGAGCACATGAATGAAATCGGAAAAAAAATCCAATATACATTAATCTTCGGAGGAGGATACACAGACGAGGGACAACCAATCTTATCTCCAATCACTTTCGAAACAGAAGTAACAGACTGGACAAATATCGAAAATACGGATATCGAAGCAAACAACAAACCGTCAACACCAGCCAAATAATCTTCCTCTCAAAGCTTCGGATGAAAAACCATACCTTCAAAATCCTCATCCTACAAATCAGAAGGTATGGTTCATCCGAATATTAAAAATGAAGTAGTAAATCAAACGAAATTTCAAAAGATGCATTCATTCCTTAATATATAAATAGTAAATACAAACGAAATCGACATAACTCACTTAAAGTTGAGATATCCAACCGAAGTTATATAAATGGTGTATTTATACATTAATGTCAAAAATCGAATTAGATACAGATGAAAACAAATAAATTCTTTCTTATTTTATTCTCAGGAATAGCGCTTGCCAACTGTACGAGCGAAAACGATTTACTGAATAACGTTGAAAAAGACAACAACCGAATTATGTTTGAATCATATTCGGGAATTACGAAAGGAGCACCAATAATCAGCAATGGTACTGGCGTTTCAAATACTTCCAACAATCCAAGTTGGTTCAAATATGCCGGACGACTTATTCGCGTCACCGGATTTGTCGATAAAGCGGGTGGAACGGAAAACAAATACATGGATGCTACGATAATGTTTTCCACAAACATCGGCTGGGTTTTTCAAAATAGCTCAGAACAAGCATATTGGCCTACCAAAGGAGAGAAACTAAATTTTTACGCAATACATCCACACAATGATTTCTTTGATCGGGATCAGAACAAACACAAAGGGAAAATCAGTTATGTAAATACTCAAAAAAGAATGATCATAACCGATTATGTCGTTCCGCAAGACATCTCTTCGCAACAAGATCTGATGTATTCAATCGAACATGCTATTTCAAAACCAATAAGCGGCAATGAAGTAACTTTACATTTCAGACATGCCATGAATCAGATTAATTTCATTGGAAAAACCAATTCAAAAGAATTATTCGTCGAGATCGCTCCCAATGGCATCGATCTCTGCAACATAAAACAGAAAGGCACATTCAATGTACACATCAATGCACTGAACCAAATTACGCCAGAATGGAGCAATACAAGCGAACCCGCAAATTTCACAATCGCTACCAAATATGAAGCAGACGGTGTAACTCAACTTCCGGTAATTATAAATACCGACGAGCCATCCCCATTCGAATTTACCCCTCCGATAGAAATAACAGCGGATAAAAACGTAATGATGTTAATACCTCAAACCGTTATAGCCTGGAATCCTCAAAGTCTGGTTCAGGCTTCCAAACAGAAAACAAATGCTTACCTGAAGATACGCTGCAAAATCTGGATGAAAAATAGTGGTGATCCGGTTTACCTGCATGGAGACGCTTCCAATTACGAAGAAATATTCGTACCGTTCGAAGGAAAACACATGAACGAAACGAATAAGAAAATCATCTATACATTAAATTTCGGTGGCGGGTATACCGACGAGGGTAAGCCTATTCTCACTCCAATCCGATTCGAAACCCATATTTATGACTGGGTGGCAGAAACTGTTATCCGATAAATCAATCTTTCAAACGAAATGACATGAAGTGGTATACACTTATAAAAATATCATATTTTTCATTGATCTGTATTTCGTGTTCATATACAGAAAGAGAGATAACAGATCCTATTGCACCCGAAACGGATGAGATTGTCTTTGCAACACATTTACAGATGAAAGGATTGGATTCTAACAATACGACAATTAGAGATTTTGGAGTATTTGCTACTTACACTGGCAAAGAGAGCTGGCAAACCTCGGGAGAAAGCACAAAACCCGGATATCTCTATAACCAACTTGTCTGTCGGAACAAGAATAACAATTCCTGGACAGACTGGAGCTATTCTCCTGTAATATACTGGCCCAAAGAAAACGAAAAAATCAGTTTTTTCGCTTATTCACCCTTTACTTCTCAAGCCAACAAAATCACGGTATCAGATAAATCGAAGACAGGGATGCCGACATTATCATATCGAGTTCCAGATGACATCAAAAAGCATATCGATTTACTCTTTACCCTACCCATTTTAGATGTCGAAAAAAAGAACCTTTCAAGCAATGTGCTCCCTCTATCATTCAAACATGCTCTTTCGAAGATTAGTTTCAAAGCCCGACTCAATAGCTCGGTGATAATCAAACCTGGGACTTCATT
>JBOFCW010000331.1:0-8820 GCA_051646395.1 Bacteroidales bacterium | reverse complement strand
TATCTGACAAATTTCACTTTCAGCCTCTTCAGTTTCTCTTAAATATGCCTGGGGATAAGGGCTCTCATGGTTGAAAATCCGGTTGTAAAAGAGAAATATGAAAAGAATGAAGAGAGAACCGTGAACAGGAGATGATTTGGGAGCATAAAAATTAATCAGATAGATGTAAGATATAATGATGATCAGGTAAATCGTAAAATAATCATCCAGCCATTCAATATTGATGTTTTCGGTGACGGCATAATTATTTTCCCCCCATTTCTTATATTCTTTTTTCCGGTGATACATGAAGAATAGCAGGAGCACCGGATACAGGCATACGCCGATCCGGATCAGGGTTTTTGCGGAAAAAGCTTCACTTGTAAAATCGTTCCAGGAATCGAACTTGCGGATTTCACCCCAATAGGAATTATATATATAAGCTGCTGAAATTAAAAGTAATGTCGGCATAAAGCCAACTAGGATTTTTTTGAAGTTCAGCCACTTTGGACGAAGTACCTCGATGGGGTATATCGCCATCAAAAAACCATAAGTACCTCCATAAAGTATAACAAATGGAGATAATACCCGTTTGTCTATCGGTTGTCCGTTTCTAAAAATATTAATCAGTGTAAATGTTGCTGCCGTACCCAGCATAAAAAGAATAAGTGAAAATATTTTTTTTGATCGGTCATTCTGAGAATGGGTATACATAAATATACTCCCCAGTAATCCGGAAACGGCTAAAATGGTTCCGAATGTTTTCCTGATCTCTATATAGAACTTATCATTCCACGAAAAAGAAAAGTGATAAGCAAAGATGATAATTGATAAAATTATCGATATCGATATGATCTTTGTCGCGGTATTATGTTTCAGTCGGATGTCTTGTATGATTTTCATTCTATGATTAAATCTATAGCAATGGGTTATTTAAATTTATTTGATTTAATAATTGTTCAAAACTACATATTAATATTTAATTAACTCTTCGTGGAATCATAATTATGAAAAAAATATTATTTTCACGTCTTTGAATGAACTTTTAAATTCACATTATACTATACTTTTTTAATCTTATGCACATGAGAAATCTCATTCCTCTGAGTTTGTATTTTATTCTTCCGGTTTCGCTTGTAGCCCAAGCAAATGATGGTGTGACCCAATGCGGACGCCCTACCGGGCAAGCGTCGATGCCGTTGATCGAATATACTGAATTAGAGAATCACCTTCCTGCGGATATCGCTTTGTGGAAAAAATGTCCTGCCGATCGTCCGCTTGCCGGATGGGGTTCGACAGATAAACGTTATGCTCAGGAGCAGCCGGCACTGGAATTGCTGAAAAGCGGAAAATCGCTCCGATTGAATGCCTGGAAAGGTGAGCGTGTAAATTCGCAATTTGTCATCTCCTCGTCCGAACCGCTTGCTGATATCGGATATACTTTGTCTGACTTCGTGCATGTGAGTGACGCCTCGCAACGGTTTCCGGCAGAGAGTATCAGTTCTGGTTTCGTACGTTACGTGATGACAGACGGGCCGAATGAAGATGGCGAATCGGCTTGCGGCTGCCGTTTGGATCATACTAAATTCGATTCTACGCTGGTTGCAGATCCGATCGATCATCATTTGAGATCAATTGATATCGCACCCATGACCACCCGCTCACTTTGGTTTACCGTATGGGTTCCCCAGTCTGCCAAAGCCGGTAAGTATCAGGCAACGCTGAATGTATTGGGTAAAGAATATCCTTTTGTAATCGATGTTTCAGGGCGTGAACTTCCACAGCCTGAAGATTGGACATTCCATCTTGATTTGTGGCAGAATCCGTTTTCGATTGCCCGTTATTACGGCGTTGATCTTTGGAGTAAGGAGCACTTCGAAGTAATGAGGCCTTATGCTAAACGAATGAAAGATGCCGGAATCGGAGTGATCACTACTTCGATTATGCATGACCCATGGAATGCACAAACCGAAGATCTGCACCAAACGATGGTAACCTGGATGAAAAAGGCAGATGGTACCTGGAGTTTTGATTATGCCATGTTCGATCTCTATGTGCAGTTCATGCTCGATAATGGAATCGATCGTCAGATCAGCTGTTTCAGTATGATACCGTGGCATTTGAAATTCCGTTATTTCGATCAGGCTACCGATTCGTTTAAAGAAATCAATGCCCAACCGGGCGAATCGGAATTCAATCAGGTTTGGTCTGCGATGCTAACCTCGTTTGCTTCTCATCTGAAAGAAAAAGGCTGGTTTGATAAAACCTGCATCTCAATCGATGAGCGTCCGATGGACCAGGTACTCGAAGTGATAAAACTTGTTCAGGGTGTCGATCCTGATTTCAAACTTTCTTATGCGGGCAACTACCATGAAGAACTGGCCGTTTCGATTTATGATTATTCGGTTGCTCAGCGTCAGCGTTATCCCGAAAAAATCAAGCAGTTGCGAAAAGACAAAGGTTTTGTGACCACCTATTACACTTGCTGTGCGGAGGCTTATCCGAATGTGTTTACGTTTTCGCAACCTGCCGATGGAGCCTGGTTGCCGATTCATGCCGCGGCAGAACAAATCGACGGTTATCTCCGCTGGAATCTCACACACTGGGTAAAAGAGCCATTGCTGGATAGCCGTTTTAAAACATGGGCTGCCGGAGATACGTATCTGCTTTATCCCGGATGTCGCTCTTCAATCCGCTACGAACGAATGATCGAAGGGGTTCAGACATATGAGAAAATCAATATTTTACGAAATGAATGGCAGAAACGAGGCGAAACGGGTAAACTGAAAAAACTGAACCGGCTTCTGTCCCAATTCAATGAGCAGAATGTAAAACTCAATGGCTCGGCTATTTATGTGAATCAGCTCAATAAGATGCTGACCGAGATGTAAACCCCAAACGGCTAATATGAAAAAAGACAGAATCCGATCGAAAAAATATCGGATTCTGTCTTTTTTATTTGGCGATAAATCGCTTTGTTTTGTCTTTTTATTTCTTTTTCCAATGACGGAAGTATTCGATAATAAACTCTCCTCCATTATCCGAATCCGACGGTAGTCCCCACCAGTTAGGAAAAGCCTCACTGTCAAAATTAATAATCTCCGGCATTTGCCAGAAGTCATTCTTGCGTCGCCGGATCACTTCTCCATTCAAATACCACACGATTTCCTCTTCATTCCAGTCCAGTCCGGCTGTAATGTATTCGTCTGCCAATTTGAAATCTGTCTTGTGAGGTACGTTTTCTGTAATATGAATGTCTTTGGGGAAAATGATAAAGTGAGAGGTCGCGAAATAAGTGTGTTCATAATGTTTTTCTGTATCATGACGCCCGCATATTTCAAATATATCAATCTCTTCGGATACATTTCCATTGTTCGTATAAAGCCAGAATGCACTCGATAAGGCAGAGTACATGGGTTTGCACCGTATTTCGTAAAATCCGTAATGCCCTTTTTTTCGACTCTGTACAGCAGCGGTACTGAAGGTGTGATAACCAGCAGGCGGATTGACCAGTTCTTCTCTTTTGCCCTTGATAATCAGTGATCCGTCTCGAATAAATGCGTTTTCTTTTACAAATAAAGCAGGTTCCCTTCCCATCCAGTTCGGATTATAATTAAGCCATTTTGTTGTGTCTAAATTATTGGCTTCGAATTCGTCACTGAATGATTCAGAATATTCCCATTCTCCGGGATTTTCGACTCCGACCGGAGCCGGTCTTTCTTGTTTAACGAAGGAACAAGCGGATGTTAGAATCGCTGTGGTAAAGATTGTTGTGTGTAAATATCTCATGATGGCTGATTTAAATGTCAAAAATACACATGATTTTTATAAATGTAACACGATTGTCATTTATATATAATATAATCTATTTTTAACATTGATATTAAATGTCCAATTTGTATATCTTTTGTTGGGTATTTCAATTTTAGATGAGTTCTGGCGATTGTATTAAGGGGTGAATTATTTTTTTCTACCGACTTTATTTTCCGTACCTCGGGGAGAGATGATCCGTCTCTCCCTGAGGTACGGATCGTCTCTCGTTGAGATACAGACTGTCTCTCACTGAAGTACGGACCGTCTCTCGTCGAGATACGGCCTGTCTCTCAGGGAGAGACGGATCGAATTTCCGGGAGAGACGCACTTTTGGGTCGGTAGTTTTTTACTTTTGGGTTATCCGAAAAAGAAAGTTTACGTGATAGCAAATATATCTCTGCTTATTATATATGAATTCAGGGGCTTGGGGTGGCGATGATTTATTCTTTCGGGTGTTATTGATAAATCATACTGTTTTGTTGTCGATAAGCATGTTTTAATTATAAATTGTTATTAATATTGTTGTTTTTTGTTATATTTGTTATTGCTAATACCAAAATACGGATAATAAGCAAGTGGGGCGTTTGAGGTATCGGGAGATATCAACGAAAAGAGGAGCCGTCAAGAGATGGCCGGTTTTATTATCTCAAAAGTCTGTCATTTATGAAAAATAAATTTTACCCGCTGATTTCAATTTTTCTTTTACTGATTTTATCTCAATCTCTGTCGGCTCAGTTGCGTTATACTTCTAAAGCCACATCATTGATTACCGAATGGAATGCCACATCCGGGGAAAAGCCCGAAAAGTCGGGAACTATCCAAATCGGCTGCCGGGGAGATGAAAAGATCCTATTTCAGGAGGAGTTTGACGGAGGCCGTATTCCGCAAGGTTGGGAAGTCCGATCGTCCGATCCTGCAAAATCATGGGGTGTCACTTATTTTCCGGAAGGAGATGAACGCTCATTCTTACCTTATAATACTGAAGACAGAGGCTCTGCTGTTATCGATTACGTCCGACAATACACTTTTGATGAATGGCTGGTAACGCCTTCTGTTTCATATACCGATCATCCATTGATAGCCCGGTTTTATCTGGGTATGGATCCTGATTTTACCCTCAGTGGACTTGAAATAGCCTTTTTATTTTCAGCCGATGAAGGCACTTCCTGGCAAATGCTGTGGAAAGCTACCGAATCGGTCATCGATCCCAATCAGGAGTTTTTCTCCTGGTGGAAGATCGAAGTGCCGGTGCCGGAAATGGAGGAAGGTAGCCGGATCCGTTTTGCCTGGCACCTGTCCGGGAGCGATGGCGATCAGGTGTTGTTGGACGGATTCCGCCTGGTAGCTCCGGCTAAGTCTGATCAAATTACGCGTTATGAAGGGGATACCATCGCTTTTTACAGTAATCTTGCGGTCGGCGAGAAACATATATGGACGTTCGAAGGTGGGGTGCCATCCGTTTCTGATCTTCCTTGTCCGGTCGTTCGTTATGAACGGGAAGGGATTTATCCGGTTTCTCTCCGGGTTCCGGGGCAAGAGACGCAGATTGAAAAAACGGATTATATAAAGATATTGCCCCGTCGGCCGATTGCCGCATTCGAAATGCCTGCAGGGGTTTACCGTACACTTTCCGGTAATTTTGCCCTGCCTGTCGATCAGGAGGTTACCTTGCGTGACCGTTCCGCCTGTTACCCGCGAAGCTGGTTGTGGACGCTTCCGGGTTCGAATCTGCTACAATCTGCCGAGCAACATCCAACCCTGTCATATCCCCATGCGGGAGTTTATGACCTGACGCTGCATGTTGAAAACGGAGCAGGAACGAACGAGGTTCTATGCGATAAGGGCATACATGTCGCGAATGAGTCTTATGTATGGAATATTCTTCCGGATGACGAAGTGGGCGGCTTTCAGCTTTTCGACGGTTATCATGGCTATTTTCCGGGAACTAATTTTCGGACCTATCACAAGTATGCGGAATATTTTGCTAAACCGTTGCGCAGGGTTTCGCTCTCTGAAGCGTCGCTGTTTTTTGTGGCCAATCGAATAGCCGAACCGCAGGCGGAAGTCAGTTTATCCGTTTGTCGGGTGGGTTCGGATGGTTTTCCGGCAGAGGAACTTGCAGCTGCAACAGAGAAAATCAAAAACGTACTTCTTCCGGAAGGGAATACGCTTCGTGCCACTACGTTTCATTTTGCCGAACCGGTTATCCTGAATGAACCTTTTTTTCTTGTTGTTTCGGGAATACCCAATGGCGATAATGATTGCGTGGTGTTTTCTTCTGCCATGCCCCGCGAAGAAGGGGGAACGGCATTCATCTGTCACAATAACTGGGATCCCTATACAGGAAATGTTGATGAGAAGGCTCGTTGGGATCGGACGGAAGATATCGAGTTGTTGCGAAAAAGCACGTCCTTTGCCATTTTGGCAAAAATGGATTACGAAAAGGATGCCACCTCGCTGGATGAAGTGTCGGATGCTTATCCGAATCTTTTTACCGGTGAAATCAAGAATGGCTTTTTGAGCTATCGCCTGCATCATCCTGTTGTTTCTTTGCGTGTTTCAACGATACAGGGTGTTGTGGTTTTAGAGCAAGGTGAATCTCATGCCGGTAGTTATGAACATCCGTTGCCATGCGCTTCGGGAATCTACTTGATCACGATTCAAACAGAAGAGAGCCTGCATAGTTTTAAACTGATCGAATGATATTCGATATAATCTGTAATAAACTGAATGATATGAAAAAGCATTTACTTCTTTCTTTTCTCTCGGTAGCTACTGCCATGCAAGCACAGGATCCTTCCAAATTTACAGACATGGATCTGAAATTGCCGCCGTTGCAAAATTGTGCGGTGACGTTTGTCGATTTCGACTGTGATGGGAATATGGATCTGATCATGTCGGGAAAAAGTGGTACGACCGGTAATTTGAGTCACATCTACCGGAATAATCCGGGCGAAAGCGGACGGACGTTCGATCTGATCGAAAATCCGGAATTTACGCCTTATAACACCTCGTTACTCGCATGTGCCGATTACGATAACGATGGGTTTGTCGATTTGTTTCTGGGTGGATCCGACGGTACGGAATGGCACTCGAATGTATTTCGCAATGAAAACGGCAGATTCGTAAAACTTAATGCTTCGTTTGCCGGAGTGCGTTCGGGATATGCCGTGTGGGGAGATATCGATAATGACGGATATGTTGATCTGATTTATACGGGCGAAACGAATGAGTCTAAAAATGAGCTGTTTATTTATAAGAATAACAGGGGTGTTTTTCAACAGCAAGAGCATAACCTTCCGGGAGCCAAGTTAGGCGGTCTTTCGCTGGGCGATTTTGACGGGGATGGCTATCTCGACCTGATTATCAACGGCACGAATGTGGGTTCCACGAAGATTTCTAAAATCTATAAAAACGACGGGACAGGCAATTTCGTTTTATATGATGAAAAAACCATTCCTGTCAATACCGGAGCTCCCGAGTTATGGTATGATTTTAATAATGACGGAAAATTGGATATCTTATTTCCGGGCACCACATCTTCTTTGAAAACGGGGGTGTACCTGAATGAAGACAACACGTTTGTAAAAGGTACGGAGTTTTCGTCCGGATTTACAGGTTGCGTGGCCTTTGCCGGCGATTTGTCGAACAACGGTTATAATGACATCATTACCACAATTTCGGAGGTGTATCTGAATGCCGGATCAACATTTACTGCGATGAATACCGGTATCGATAAGGTTACGTTGGGTAAGATCGCGATTGCTGATGTGGATAACGACGGAAAACCGGATTTGCTGCTTACAGGAACTACGGCAACGAAACCGGTACGGATTTTTAAAAATCATTTTGCAGCCGAACCGATTTCTGCAGATGCTCCGAAAAATCTGAAGTCAGTGAAGAATGAGGATGGTACGGTAACGCTTTCTTGGGATTATGTAAACGATCAGCATCAGCATTCGTATAATATTTATTTGCGCAATACGAAAACGGGACGGTTCTTGTTTGCACCGATGGCCGATCGTCATACCGGAAAACGTTTTGTAGCTCAGATGGGAAATGCAGGACTAAACTCCTCAATCACCGTGAAATTACCGCTGCAGGAAGCTGATTGGGCCTGGAGCGTTCAGCCGGTAAGTCATGCCTTTTATGGAGGTCCTTTCGCTGAAGAGATTCCTCTGGTAACAGGGGATCCGACGGGTATGAGTCAGTTTGCAAATAAAGGGAATATCCGTTACGATGCCACTTCGAAATCGCTTGTTTTAAAAACAGCCGAAGTGGGTGAGCTCAAAATCTATGATATGAGTGGTCGTCTGGTTGCTTCGGGGAAAGACCTGGCCGGATCATTCTCCGTAGCCGGATTGCAGGCCGGAGTTTATCAGGTATGTTATCAGATGGCTTCGGGCAATGGCATGATGCGGATTATTGTACGATTATAGAATAATGGATTAATATTAAGTATAACGGGTTAAGAAACCTGCTGTTCCTGCTTTTTTATATCGTAAAAGAATAGGAATAGCGGGTTTTTTGTATTTAGGGATATACGACGAATGGTGTTTAAGTTATCGGTGTATTAAATATTTATATTTATAATATTATATTATATTGTATTATATTTGTCAGGGAAGGCTAATCTCAAATTAATAAATCAATTATATGCAAATAAAAAGAGATCTAATTGTAGCAATCGGAATGTTATTTCTTACTTCCTGCACAGAGGAAGCTGTTAAAGAGAATTTGGAAGTTACGCCGACTTTTCTAGACAATACTTCCTGGATTTTAGATAAACACACCAATGTGAGTGTTATTCAAGAAAGTTCAATTGGTTTTTTACAAAGCAATAATGGTGAAAATGCTATTTGGTATAATATCAAAACAGAAGGATTAAACCAAGGAGGAACATTGTTATGTAAATACGATTATCCATATATCATTCCTATCCAAAATGCAGAGAGTCGTATTTGTATAGACACTCTCTTCCTTGAAACAACAAATCGGCTAAAAGGAATTTTAGAGGATGGTGCTTTT
>JBOFCW010000263.1:0-1914 GCA_051646395.1 Bacteroidales bacterium | reverse complement strand
AATCTGATTACCGTCTCTCTGCAGAGGTCAGATCTGTTCTGCAGAGAGACAGTTCCCATAAAATGTGACCAATCAATAAATCTTGTTATCGAATAATATCAAAGTCTTATTAAAAATGTTAGACAGCCTCAATGCCTGGTTAGTGTATTTCTATAAAAACTTCCTCCACACAACAGGTATTTGTCCAATAAGTCTCTCCTAACGACAATTTGACATACCGAGCCTTGATCGTAGTAAAGTCACACCATTTTATTTGTTTCTTGTAGCTCTGTGTTTCATCAACTTCCGCAAGAATAAATCCCGGAAACTTACCCAAATTCGTCCATGTTGATTTATCATTACTGATAGATATCGATATTTGTTTCGGAGCCGGTTTAGGCCATTGTTGTCTTGGCATAATCCCTAATGAATTAAATATTTGCGATTCTGATAAATCAAAAATGAATTCATAATCAGGAGATCCGCCACTACTTTCCCAAAAACTATCTTTATCACTACTATTCATACGCCATTTACCATCAATCATCAACTCGGGACCTTTACCACTGGCTGCTCCGGTATGACTATTCGCAATTTCGACTTTCCAGAATGACTTTTCATTAATCTCTTTTGTCCCTTGCTGGCAAATCCGGAAATATTCCTCTTTAATTCCGTTGGTATTCTTAAGCGTGACATCTGCAATTCTTCCGGCAGCATCTTTACACTCCACCATCGAAGTCAGATAAATGATGCCATTTTCAAGTCTTAAAGACAACCAATCAGAAGACGTTTCTATAATCGGATCATCATCTGATGTTTTATAATTTCCAATGATAACTTCTTTATTTTTTGCAACCGGCCCAAAAAACAAATTTCCTTCTTCGATTTTTTGATTGAGAGACATTTCAAGCATTTCGTGCAACTGTGTAAAACTCCATTCTACCGCCGGTTGTTCTTCATACCCGGATTCGGAGGTTTTTACTTTCACCAAAATCTCCCGGCTTTCTTCCTTATTATTACTAGAAACATCCAGATAAATATAGGGTCCTTCGGTTCTTACAGAAATCCACTCTGAAGCCGACTGCTGCGTTGATTTATCTATTACTTCTGATTTCAATGGATGCTCTGAATCAAATTTCAAAACAATGGTCCTTTTTTTGAATCCATATTTTTTTCCATCCAAAAGAGTAGAATAAGATTCATCATCAATATGCGTCAGCATATTTTTATATAAGGATTTCTTTTGAATCAGATAATAATCAACTCCTTCAAATCCGTCAGCATCCATTCGAATTACCGCAAGCCGCTCATTCCCGGTGAAGTTATCCGACAATGTAAATGTAACTGTTCCTTGATCTTTATTTACATTGAATCCTTTTATCCAACTGATATCATCTCCTTCATTTGCAGCTTTGATCCGCATCTGATAATCCTCTATATTAGACCAAAAATTTATTTGCTGATCCGATGCTGTATAGTTTACTGTTAAGGTGCGCGTGTCTATATCATAAAATGCATCTTCCGAAACAGGATTAAATTCAATAAGCGGATCAGCATCAGACTGAATGAAAGTAATCGTTTTACTTACCGGAATAGGCCCTTTCGTAATAACTGTGACTATGGCTTTTCTATAAAGGACGCTTTTATTTGGAATAACATCCAATAAAACCGCCATATCACCTTTTGAATCGGTTTGATCAGGAAGAATCCATTCAGACTCCTCATTCGCGAGGTAACGGGTCGAAATACTCCAGTTTTGATCTGATTTTATATTTAGCTTTAATTCACCTCCAAATCCAGGTTTTATGTTTACTCCCCAATTGCCGTCTCCTGTTTGAAATACTTTCCCTGTGTCTTCATCCAATCCGTCAGACAAGAATATCTCCAACTGATCTGCACCGCAATTAACAGAATCTGAACTACATGCATACAGAC
>JBOFCW010000257.1:0-7094 GCA_051646395.1 Bacteroidales bacterium | reverse complement strand
GTTCCGGATTTCACTGATGCGCTTATCGAATTGTTCTTTGGTAATATTAAGGGTATTGCATAAATCCAGCGTATCGAAAGGCTGCACTTCTCTCATAACCATCATCAGATCATACGCCGGCTGATTATAAACGAGTAATTCTCCGTTTCGGTCATAAATCATCCCGCGCGACGGATAACTGGTTTTCTTCAAAAAAGCATTACTATCTGCATACAACTTATACTCATCACTCATCACCTGCAGATTAAACAAGCGAATGATGTATATGAGTACGATCAGACAGGCGCCTCCCCCTATTATAAATTTTCTTTTCTCTAATTGATAATTTTTTCTCACTTAGCAACCGGTTTTAAACTTTCTACGCCGATAATCAAAAGGAACGTAAAGATGGAACTACTAACGATTTTGATCAATAAAATCCACCAATTGAAAAAGGAGAATGCTTCGATAACATAGAGCAAACTACAATAAAGCACTACAGCGGAAATAACATAACGCAAATAAGCACCGACTCCCATCAGCTTCATTGATGCGACTCCTCCTTTCAGATCTTCACGTGGCACGTAAAGAACCATCAACGGCTCCTTCATATAGGCCAGAAAAGATGTAGCCAGCGCATGCATGCCCGGCGTATTGGAAAAAATATCCACGATCAACCCCATAAAGAAACCGATGGTGATGGTCAACGGTCGGGATAAATCATTTGGCAACTTCAAAATCAGCCAAATATACAGGAATGGCGTGGCAAAACCACCCAAATGAATGTTATTGAGAATTAAAACCTGTACCATCAAAATCAGTACGGCCAAAAAAAGATATTGCAACAGCGTACGCATTCTTTGAGGTTATTTACGGGCACGCTCCTGAAGTTCGAGCTGCTCCTGTTGTTGATTATTAATGATTACCCGCACATCGTTCAGCCGATTGAAATCGGCCGATAAGCGAATCTTAAGGGCATAAAAATTATCGTTTCGCTGCCGGCTGTAGCCCGCGATGATTCCCACTGGCAAACCTTCGGGAAAAGCGGCAGAATAACCGCTGGTCACGATCGTATCTCCTTCTGTGAATTCAACGTGCCGCGGGAGTTCTTCCAGTATGGCATATTCGGCACTCTCCGCATCCCATACCAACGAACCGAAATAGTCGCTTCCCTTCACCTTAGCGCTCAGACGGAGTTTGGTATTCAACAAAGAAATCACGACCGCGTAATTCTCACTCACCAGACTTACGATCCCGATGATCCCATTTTGATCGACCACTCCCATCTGCGGAGCAAGGCCGTCCTTGCTTCCTTTGTTGAGCGTAATGTAATTTTCCATCTGCGTCACGCTGTTATTGATAACCTGCGCCATGATAAAATCATATTTCGTTTGCGTCTGTTCGCTGAGCTGTCGGTTTCGGTCGTCCTGAAGCATTTCCTTCAGCACCTGAATCTCTTTCTCAAGATGTCCGTTTCGCTCGAGCAGATCCTGATTGATATCGCGCAAACCGAAATAACTGGTCACGTTACCCGCAAGCGAATAAACCTCGCCCACCGCCTCGTTGGCACTACTAAAAAAAACGCTTTGATGATAAGTGTTAAACCGCACCAGTAATATCACACTGATGATTCCGTAAAACAGAAATACAAAGAAGGAACTTTGCCGGATAAAAAATTGTATAAGGTTACGCATATTCAGTTATAAAGCTGTCCGGATATAAAAGTCATTAAATACGATAGGAGCGAATGAAAATCCGCCCCTACCTATCTCCGGGAGATCATTCCCTTTGGTTATTTTTTTCAACCTGAAACTCCGGTTAGCGAATCAGGAATGAGAATCTGTCGATATTCTTCAATGCGATACCGGTACCTTTGGCAACCGACAAAAGCGGATCCTCTGCGATATGGAAAGGAATTCCGATCTTATCGCGCAAACGCTTGTCGAGTCCGCGAAGCAACGCTCCACCACCGGCAAGATAA
Organism: Bacteroidales bacterium; assembly: GCA_051646395.1. Classification (GTDB taxonomy): domain Bacteria; phylum Bacteroidota; class Bacteroidia; order Bacteroidales; family JAUNSR01; genus JAUNSR01. The sequence continues at coordinate 5,134 of JBOFCW010000257.1, read as the reverse complement.
ATACCGTTTCTTACGATATCGGCATAAAGCTCAGGTGGCGTTTGTTCCAATGCGCTCAATACGGCAGCTTCAATCTTAGAGATCGATTTTTCGATACAATGGGCGATTTCCTGGTATGAAACAGGAACCTCCATCGGCAAAGCCGTCATTTGATTCGGACCGTGAACAATGAAATCCTCTGGCGGATTTTCCAATTCGGTAAGAGCTGAACCCACATTGATCTTAATCATCTCTGCGGTACGTTCTCCCACTTTAATATTGTGCTGACGGCGCATATACTCCTGAATATCCGCTGTAAGGTCATCCCCCGCGATACGGATCGATTTATTCGAAACGATTCCGCCCAACGAAATAACCGCGATTTCGGTAGAACCACCACCTATATCCACGATCATATTCCCTTCGGGCGCTTCCACATCCAGGCCAATACCCAGCGCGGCTGCCATCGGTTCGTAAATCATATATACGTCACGTCCACCCGCATGCTCGCTGGAGTCACGAACGGCACGAATCTCCACCTCCGTACTACCTGAAGGAATACATACTACCATCCGGAGAGAAGGAGAGAACCATCTGTTGGTTTTGAATGCCATTTTCACCATTCCGCGAATCATCTGCTCCGCAGCATAGAAGTCGGCGATCACCCCGTCGCGCAACGGACGGATCGTACGAATATTTTCGTGCGTTTTTCCGTGCATCTGCTGCGCCTTGTCGCCCACTGCCAGTAATTTGTCGGTACGGCGATCCAGGGCTACCACTGAAGGAGCATTCACCACGATCTTATTGTCATGAATAATGATCGTATTGGCTGTACCCAGGTCAATGGCTATTTCTTGTGTAAAAGAGAATAATCCCATTTTCTTCTTTAAATTGTTTTCTTTTTAATTTACTGGTCCTTTCAAACTTCTCTCCGGCAAGGGATCAATGTTTGAAATGACGGATTCCTGTAGTTACCATCGCCATATCGTGTGCATCACAATAAGCGATCGATAATTTGTCATTGATAGAACCACCCGGTTGTATCACAGCTGTGATACCTGCCTGATCCGCAAATTCCACACAATCCGGGAACGGGAAGAAAGCATCCGAGGCCATCACCGATCCGTGTAGGTCGAAACCGAACGTACCGGCTTTTTCAATGGCATGTTTCAGCGCATCCACACGAGATGTCTGTCCCACGCCACTCGCACATAATGTCTTATCTTTAGCAAGAACGATTGCGTTCGATTTGCTGTGTTTAACAATCTTATTGGCAAACAACAGGTCTTCGATTTCCTGAGCAGTAGCACCTTTTTCAGTTACTGTTTTCAGCTCTTCCGCTTTTTCCTGATGCAAATCGCGATCCTGAACCAACACCCCGTTCAATAACGTACGTGCCTGTTTAGTCACCGGCAATTTTTCTTTCTGAATCAGGATGATCCGGTTTTTCTTAGAAGCCAGTACCTCAAGCGCATCCAGATCATAATCAGGAGCGATGATGATTTCGAAAAACAACGAATTCATTTCTTCTGCCGTCGCTTTATCCACTACGCCATTGGTTACCAACACACCTCCGAAAGCCGAAAGCGTATCGCCGGCGAAAGCCGCCTTATAAGCCTCAACCATGATCGGACGCGAAGCCAGACCGCAAGCATTGTTATGTTTCAGGATAGCGAACGTCAGGTCATCGAATTCAGAGATGAGCGAAACGGCCGCATCGATATCCAAAAGGTTGTTATAAGAGATCTCTTTCCCCTGAAGCTGTTCGAACATCGCTTCAAAATTGCCGTAGAATACACCTTTCTGGTGCGGATTCTCTCCGTAACGCAATACTTTCGCGTTATCGGCAGTCAGACGCAATGCGCTTCCCTCCTCATCGTCGAACCAGTTGAAGATCGCAGAATCATATCCGGAAGAAACACCGAATGCTTCTTTGGCAAACCATTTGCGGTCCTGAAGTGACGTAACGGCACCTTTCTCATTCAACAAATCGCGAAGCGGAGCGTATTGTGCTTTTGAAGCCACAATCACGACATCCTTGAAATTTTTCGCAGCAGCACGAATCAGGGAAATCCCACCTATATCTATTTTCTCAATGATCGATTTTTCTTCGGCTCCCGAAGCAACCGTATCTTCAAATGGATAAAGATCAACGATCACCAAATCGATTTCCGGAATTTCATATTGCTCAATCTGAGCCATATCCCCTTCCAGATCACGACGACAAAGGATCCCTCCGAAAACTTTCGGATGAAGCGTTTTCACGCGTCCTCCCAGAATTGACGGATAAGTGGTAAGGTCTTCAACCGCTCCACAAGGCATTCCTAACGATTCGATAAATTGTTGGGTTCCACCAGTTGAGATAAATTGTACGCCCTCTGCGTGCAGTTTACGTAAAATCTCTTCTAAACCATCTTTGTGATAAACAGAAACCAGCGCGGTTTTAATTCTCTTACTTTCAGACATAATGTGGTAATTATTTAAGTTATGCAAAAGTACGAAATATTGTTTTTTAAACGAACAGATTGCATATTTCTTTTACCAAAATTCCACCATTACACTTCGCTTCGTAACACTTGCATCTCACAAAGCCGACAATCGAACTTCAACTGCAAGCGATTATCGCGATATTCAAGAAATAGCGGTTCCTTCGGGGTCTGTTCGGCTCCCTGTAGTTTCTTACACCAGCCCATCGCATATTTCACACAATGCTTGGTAAACATCAACGGCACGCCGTCCACCTGTTTCAATTCGAATCCGGGTGCGACTTCCTCAACTCCGTGCATCTGATAAAAACTTCGGGCACGGTTATTGGTCACATTCCCCAGATATGAAAGCTGTTGTTGCGGAAAGGCATGCTTTGTCGGCACAAACGGAACCTCATTCCGCTGATAACCGGAAACCCGCAAAGCAGTCAGTTCATCTACCGCAACTCTGCGCAACTCGGCAAGAGCAGACGACGGAATAAAATAAGGAGCATTCAGGTCGATTACGATTTCACGCGCCTCGAAAATCGTAGTCCCGAGTTTGGCAAGCTGTTTTTTCTGGTTTTCCGATTGCTCGCTGCGGGCAATCTCTTTCGCACTGTCTAGCATTCGGGATACAGAGAGGCCGGTTTCGTCGGTCAGAGTCAGACTAAATCCCGACTCGGTTTCGCCCAAAACCATCGAAAGGCCGATCTTGCGTATGCCACTCTCTTTGGCTAACACTTTCTCAAACTCATGATCCAGGTTACGATAAAGCTTCATCTTAGGCGCGATTGCAGGCCATTCGGCAGGAAACACACGGTTATCCTCCACCTTGTTTACCCGAAATCCTTCCATGTCGCCCGCCGCATCGCGAAAACACAAACCGTCGCCATTATTCAGTGCCACGATTCCGGCCACCGTAAAACTACCCTTACGAATCTCCTTCACCGTGCCTACATATTCGCCAATCGATTTAGGCGTATCCGGCGAGATCACTTCCTGTCCACGCTCACCCGACAAATAATAATTGGTAAATCCACGGCTAAAGCTCTTTTCCGGATTCGGCTCAAAAGTAAACGCGCACGATCCGGCCGATCTGGCGGCCAGATCCGGTCGGCGCTTGAATAGTGCATCCAGTTTCTTGCGGTAATAAGCCGTGATATTTTTTACGTAAGAGACATCTTTCAGGCGTCCCTCTATTTTCAAAGATGTCACGCCCGCATCAATCAACTGCTCAAGGTAGTCCGATTGATTCAGGTCTTTCAGCGAAAGCAAGTGCTTACCCCTGGCCAGCAAACGTCCATCCGCATCCAGCAGATTATACGGCAACCGGCAGTATTGTGCACACGCACCCCGGTTCGCGCTTCGTCCGGAAAGAGCCTCCGAAAGATAACACTGACCGCTGTAACTCACGCATAGCGCACCGTGCACGAAAACCTCGAGCGGCACATGGGTTTGCGAACTGATATTCCGGATCTGATTCAGCGATAATTCGCGCGCCAAAACCACTTGCGAAAAACCGGCCTGCTCGAAAAACTTCACTTTCTCCGGTGTCCGGTTATCGGTCTGCGTACTGGCATGCAATTCGATGGGTGGCAAATCCAGTTCCAGTATCCCCATATCCTGCACGATCAGCGCATCAGCACCCGCTTCATACAATTCATGAATCAGAATTTGTGCCTCAGGCAACTGTTCGTCGGTCAACACCGTATTCAAAGCCACAAAAACGCGCGCTCCGTAAAGATGCGCATATTCGGCCAGCTTGCGGATATCCTCAACCGAATTTCCGGCAGCCGAACGGGCACTAAACCGGTCCGCTCCGATATATACGGCATCCGCACCGTGATTAATCGCCTCGATTCCTGTCGCCAGGTTTTTGGCAGGTGCCAGAAGCTCTATTTTTCTCATTTCTTTATTTATAAATATTACTTGATTTCCCGTATATCATATGGAGTCTCCTGATATACGAAATAATTCAGCCAGTTAGAAAACAACAAATTAGCATGTCCCCGCCAACGTACCAGCGGTCCCTGCGCAGGATCGTCATTCCGATAATAATTCAGAGGCACCTCGATCGGCAACCCCTTATCCACATCTCGCCGATACTCGCCATCGAGCGTATAAGGAGCATATTCGGAGTGCCCCGTCACGAAAATCTCGCGGCCGTTCCTCCCCATCACGATATAAACCCCCGATTCGTCGGATTCGGATAAAATCTCCAAAGCTTCCTTTTTCACAATATCCTCTTTGCGAACCTCGCTGTGTCGGCTATGTGGCACAAAAAACTCATCGTCAAACCCGCGAAAAATCGGATTCTTATGATCATAAACCGTATGCCGGAAAATGCCGAACATTTTCTTATCGAGCGGATATTTCGGAACGTCGTAATAATGATATAACGCGGCCTGAGCTGCCCAACAGATAAAAAGTGTAGATGTGACATGCGTCCGGCTCCAATCGAAAATCCGGCGCATCTCTTCCCAATACTCCACGCTCTCGTAATCCAGTTGTTCAAGCGGTGCACCGGTGATGATCATCCCGTCGAACTTCTGGTCTTTGAGTTGAGAAAACGTCTTATAAAAAGCCTTCAGATGATCACCCGACGTATTCTTCGATACATGCCCGCTGATCTTCATGAATTCGACCTCAACCTGCAAGGGCGTATTCGAAAGCAAACGAATCAGATC
>JBOFCW010000228.1:0-8675 GCA_051646395.1 Bacteroidales bacterium | reverse complement strand
AATGTGATAACACGCGGACAAACGAACGACCAATTGTTGAATCTTGCCAATGGTACTTCTGCTACGAGCTGGGGTGATCCAACTTCGGGTTCTACTTTCCTTTCATTCTTCGGTCGCGGAGAATATAATTACCTGAATAAATATTACGCTGATTTCTCTGTACGTGAGGAGGCATCGTCAAAGTTCGGTAAAAATAATCGCTGGGCGACATTCTGGTCGGTCGGTTTGATGTGGAACGCAAAGGGAGAGAACTTCCTGAGCCAGTATGAATGGCTGACCAACGCACAGTTGGCATTCAGTATCGGTACGGCCGGTAACTCGTTTATCCCACCCTATGATCATCTGGCGTTGATGACCGGAGGAGCACAGTATAACGGTATGGCCGGATTGTCACCTGCTTCACGGGGAAATGAAGATCTTACCTGGGAGAAAGTGATGACGACCAATGTCGGTTTGCGACTGGGATTCTTCGACCGCGTCAATACGAACATCGAGTTCTATAACAAGCATACTTCTGATATGTTGATGCAGGTGCCAACAATCTTTGAAACGGGTCAGAAATATAAATGGGATAACATCGGAGCGATGGTCAACCGCGGGGTGGAATTCGACGTAAACGTCGATGTGATCCGTAACCGCGATTTTGTATGGACATTGAATGCGAACGCTTCATACAACCACAATGAAATTACCGAATTGTATAATGGTAAAGATGAGTACGAGATGGCTAATACCGGAACGATGCTGAAGGTAGGTCATTCGAGCGGCGAATTTTATGTGAACCGTTTCGCGGGTGTTAACTCGGCCAATGGTGATGCCATGTGGTATGACAAGAACGGTAATCTGACTACTGTTTATGATGAAGGTGACCGCGTGCTGGTAGGTAAAAACTACTTCGCTCCGTGGCAGGGTGGCTTCGGAACGACGCTATCTTATAAAGGAATCACATTAGGGGCAACGTTCAGCTGGGTGAAAGACCGCTGGATGATGAACAACGACCGTTTTTTCGACGAAAGCAACGGTACGTTCGCTTCGATGAACCAGTCGAAAAAACTGCTTTACGACCGTTGGAAACAACCGGGAGATATCGCATCGATTCCGCGTCACGGAATTCCGACCGAAATGGATACACGTTTGTTGGAAGACGCTTCTTTCCTTCGTCTGAAAAATCTTTCGATAGGCTATAACTTCCCTTCAAAGCTGCTTCGTCAGACGAATTTCTTCAATACGGCACGTGTGTATTTCCAGGCTCAGAACTTGTTCACGTTTACCAAATTCGAAGGTATGGATCCTGAATCAAGCACCAATATGTATCAGGCTTCTTATCCGATGGCTCGTCAATTTTCGTTCGGTATCGAAGTGAGTTTCTGATTTAACTTAAAATACAAATGCAATGCTTCTTGAGATCCGCAAATCGAATTAGAAGATAGGATATTCTTGGATTATGCAATTGTATACTGGTTTCTAAATTAATTATATGCAAATGAAAAAGATTTTATTATATAGCTTGCTTCTTTGTTCGGGCGCGGGATTGACTACATCCTGCAACGATTTCCTGACGGAACATCCGGAAGATGCCATCGCCGAAGATAAGGCAATTCAGACTTTGAAAGATGTAGACGATTATGTAATCGGTATTTATAGCGCTTTCAAAAATTCAGCGTTATATAGCGGTTATCTGACAATTCTTCCGGACTTGCAATCTGATTTGGTTTATGCAATTAACGGATATTCGAATGCCAATGGAGAGATGTACCGTTGGGATTATCGTTCGACAACGCCGCAGATTGAAGCTATTTATCAGGGATTGGCATTGGTCGTGGCTCGATGTAACAAATTGTTTGACATCGAGTCGCAAGTTCAGGCCATGGTAACCGATGAATACGAACAGGCGAATCTGGACAAACGTCTGGGAGAGGTTTATTTTGCGCGTTCACTGGCATACGCGGAAATGATCAAGCTTTATTGTGAGGCTTATGATCCTCAGATGGCAGATCAGCAACTGGGTATTTCTTGGATTACGAGTTATCGTGATGCTAAAGCGACGCCACGCATTTCTTTGAAAGAATCATATGCTAACGTTTTGGCCGATCTTGATAAGGCGGAAAACTTACTGCCTGAGGAAAGAAGCCTGCCCGACTCTCCATACTTTAGTCCTGCGGCAGTAAAAGCTCTGAAAGCTCGTATTTACCTTTATATGTCAGATTGGGATAACGCAATCAAATATTCTTCGGAACTGATAGACGAAAGCGATTATGAACTTTCAGACGGAACCTACTATACGACCACTTCTACCAATGGCGCGCGTCTGAGCGCTTATGACAACATGTGGTATCGCGATACCGGTTCTGAAATTATCTGGAAAATTGCGATGAGTACTACAGACAGAGGTGGAGCGTTGGGATCGATTTTCCTCGGGTTTAACGGAGCGACGTATAATCCGGATTATGTACCGGCTGAATGGGTAATCAATGCTTACGAATATAACGATACTCGTTCGCGTTCTTTCTTCAAAACGGTAGAAACCGGGTTCTCTCATGCTCTGACTTGGCCTGTGCTTAATAAATATCCGGGAAATCCGAATATCGATGGTGGTCCGCAACGTCTGTTCACGAATATGCCGAAAGTGTTTCGTTTGTCAGAGCAATACCTGATCCGTGCTGAAGCATATTACGAGAAAAGTAAAACAGATGGTATGTATGCTTCGAAAGCTACTGCAGACTTAACAGCTTTGCGTAAAAAGCGTATCAAGGGATATGGATCGGCAAATGGATCGGGTGATTACCTGAGAGATGAGATTCGTAAAGAACGCGTGCGTGAGTTGTTTATGGAAGGTTTTCGTCTGGCCGACTTGAAGAGATGGAAAATCGGTTTCGAACGTAAGCCTCAGTCTCAGTCTGTTTCAGGTCCGGATAAGCTTAAAGTAACACCGGATAATGTCCGATTTACATGGCCTATCCCGCAACATCAGCTGGATGCGGCGATGGGTGTTGTTCAGCCAAATGCAAGTAATAATCTTAACTAATTCAGCAAAAGTATATGTTCAGATATAAATTTTTACCGTCGATAGCGGTACTGAGCTTCCTGATGGCTGCTTTGAGTAGCTGTACGAGTGATCCTATCCAATATAACGATGCCGAATATGTGCTTTTTGCAGATTCGGTAAGCGTATTGCCTGTTGTTTCAGACAACGAATATATGGATGTACACGTTGCATCAACTGTAACGAAACCTTATGATCGCTCTTTTGCGGTTGAGGTACTTGAAAATTATTCGAATGTCGTTGAAGGATATCATTACGAAATCGAAAATCCCAATGTAGTCATCAAAGCAGGGCAACGGAGTGGTAACATTCGTATCCGGGGGGTTTTCGACAATATCAACTCGAAAGACAGTTTGTCATTGCAATTGCGACTGGTTGCTGAAGATGCGGTGAAAAATGAGTTTTACGGAGATAAAATGAAAATTCATTTTCGTAAATGTTTTCCGCTCAACATCGATGATTATACTGGTGATCTATTGATGTATGCGTCGTTCCCGTTTTCTTCGTCATTGGAACGTTATTTGAGAACTGCCGAGAAAAGATCGGAAAACAGCTTGCTAATAAAGCATCCGTTTACAACAGGATACGATCTGGTAATGTATTTTGATGGTAGCGATCCTTTGTTTCCGATGGTGACGGTAAAAGAACACATCAGTATGATTGATACTAATTATGGTAAAATCACAGCAAGAACGGTTGATCATACACCATCATTCTTCGACGGAGAAAATCGGATGATTTATTTAAAAATGGAGTTTTATGTAAGAGGATTTGGAAATTTTGGGGTGAAAGGCTTTGTTTTTCAGTGGGTTTCTCCCGAAGATGCTGAGTTGATCAGAAACGGAATCATGTAATTCTCAGATTAACTATATCTATTTTCTAATTTACTAAAACAAAACATGTATGAAAAAACAAAGCATGGCTTTAAGTAAAGGAATGGTCCGACTGCTCTTTGGTCTGACAATTCTTTCGGGAAGCGTTTTTGTGTCGTGTAGCGAGGATGAAAAAGATGCGACGGTCGTAGTAGAACCATTTAAAATGGAATTGGAAGTACCTGCTGCCGGAGAAACGAAATCGGTAGAGGTTGAGGCTATCGCTGATTGGAAATTATCGACCACGAACTCTTCTATGATTAAGATTATTTCTCCAAAGGTCGGTAATGCCGGTAAAGTGAAAATTGAGTTTGAAGTAAACCCAAACAATATGTTTACGAGCCGGTCTGCAGAAATCAATTTTATCGATAGTCGTAATAATGTGATCAAGGTGATTCAGGGAGGAGCCAATCCCAATATGAGTTTCAGCAAACCGCTTTTGGTTACATACGATGCGAAAAAAGGTTTATTTACTGATACTGTTGTGGTGACATCTAATCTTTCCTGGGAAATTCCTTCTGAATATCCACAATGGATCGAGGAAATGAAAATGATAGACGGAACGCCTCAGGAAAATACGACGACAAATGTGAAACTGGTTGTCATTGCCAAGCAAGATGCGTTAAAACCGGAAGGAAATGTTTCGACAGTGGTATTAGCAACAAAAAATGATACGGAACATACGATCGAATTAACTTACGAAGGGTTTACGCCCAAGGTCGAACTGGATGTTGAGAAAGTTGTAATGCATCGCGATGAGTTGAATTCACATCAGTATATCGGACATGCAACCATTACATCGAATGTGAAATGGACTTTGATTCAAAATGAAGTTGTCTGGTTGGATGAAACCGATTTGAGCAATAACAAATCTCAAAATGCGATAGAGACTTCTACTAAAGTTTGGTTTACGATGGCTGCGGATAAACTCGATACAGATGGTTTGAGCGGAACAGTACTGGTGAAAGATATCAACAGTGAACTGAGCAAACCGCTCGTTTTGGAGATTCAGCCTTTGGATGCCGGTTTCGTATTGGTCAAATCGACTTTGACAATGGCCGATGCGGATGTTGTTCCGGCAACGAATGATCCGGAAACCGCGGCAGGTACGATTTCTGTCTACGCAAAAAACTCACAAGATTATTTACCTGCCATATTCCTGATGGAAAATGGACGAGCGAAAGAGAGCCGTCTTCCTTTGGCTTTCATAGAGCCTAAGGCAAGCGCATCACGCGCAGCTCTGGATCGCGCGGAATGGCAACTTTTTGCTGCAGATCGTTCAGAAAATGAATCGCATCAGCAGATGGATCCGTATTTAGAAAGAATGTGTGCGGTTGTTTTCTTGCATAAATCGATGTTTGAATATGGTTCGATAAAAGAAGAATACATGGAATTCGATGAGAACTGGAATGGCTATCTGAAAGAGGAATATTTCAAGAATGAAGTAATGTATCGTCAGCAAGGTCTGACGGCTGCCGATCCTGAATTTGTGCTTTCTGGTATCTCGGATGGCGGTAGTCTTACTCTCAATAGCAACGGAGGCTCACAGTTCTTCCAATATGAATTGAATTTCAATATCGATAGAGAAGGGGTATATGTAGTGCCTGCTGAATTAAGCTGGAGTGAAATTTATTTTGACACGGCTTCCAATTCGATAGAGATCAAGTCGAAACCAAATACGACCGGTGCGTCAAGAATGAAGAAAATCGAATTCATTCATGGAAAAACCGATAAGTCGTTGTTTACCGTTACACTTGTTCAACCGGCAAATTAATAGATTAATCAATTCCTGCCTCTATTATACGGGGGCAGGGATGCTTTTAGTAAGTTGATATAGATTTTAATCTGAATTAGAAAAAAGAGAATGTATTTTATACAGTCATCAAGATCAATAACGGCAGGATTTATTTGATAATAAGGTCCGGTTGGCGATTAGAGCTTGGTGTTAAGAAATAAATTATTTACAAATGAAGATGTTACGTCCAATAACATATCTATGCTTACTTCTTTCTTCACTGTTATTTATGAACAGTTGTAAAGATGATGCTGTAGAAGGGGTAGAGAAAAATGGCTATTTTCAGCTAAGACTGGAAAAAGAGCCACAAACGAAAGCGATGACAAGTGGTTCTAAATTGGAATATTTGTCTGATGCAAAAAAAATAGAGATCACATTATTATTCGATAACAACGAAATTCGCCAGACTTTGAATGTTTTGGCCGCTTCGGGCGAAGGTAACGAATATGGGGTAAGAACAGAAAAACTGGAGTTGCGTCCGGGTACTTATACGCTTACGGGTTATAAGATTTATGGATCTAAAATTATTGATGGTGTTGCTGAAGTAATTCAAAGCGGATCACCTGATGATGTTACGAGATTTGATATCGAGAGTGGCAAATTGCATATTCAGCAAATGCAGCTTAACGTTCAGCTTCGTGGTAAGGTGTCGTTTTTACTGGAAAAAGATTTTTCGCAGATCCCTAATCTTCCTGAAGGAATGGCAAAGGCCGGAGGAGTACAGGATGAGGCATTGTTCAACTATTATGCGGTAGAATATGTCGAAATGCAATTGCAAACTTCAACAGGTACGCGTATTGATACGTTGAAGACCGGATATGTAATGGGTGATGATTGCTGGAGCACAGATACGATCTCATTGAATGCGGGTAATTATACGATTAAGCGTGCTTTGTTAATGGATAAGAACCATAAAGTAGTTTTGGTTGTGGATCCTGCAAAGAAAATTGTGGTAAAAGAAGCACAAATGAAAAGAGAAGGTTTCGACGTTACCTTTCCCGCAAATGCATTGGCTATCCAGGACTATATCGCTCTGTACAACATTTGGGTTAAAATGAAAGGAGAAACGTGGTCTTGTGTGGACGATAATGCGCCTTACGGTGCAAATTGGGTATTCGCTAACCGTCCGGTTGATGACTGGGGACAGCAGCCCTTGGTGACACTACATAATAATGGCCGTGTACAGACAATCAACCTAGGTGCTTTCAATGCAAAGGGAATGGTGCCTGATGAAATCGGGAAGCTGACCGCTATGGAAGCTCTTTATCTGGGTAGTCACTCCGACCGTTCAAGAGACGCTGACGAAATTGAAAAAGTAGATTTATATAAGTTGTTCCGCGAAGGAGTCGATATCCGCTCAAATCGCATTGCAATCGGAAAAGAGCGTCTTGCGCTGCGTCACCGCAGAGAAGATATGTCCGATTTTGAAAAAAGTTATGAAAATGCCCCTAAACGTAAATATTCTACGAAGACTTATGCAGTAGAAAAAGGTGAATACACCAACAGTATCACGGGTATTTCTCCCGAGATCGGCAAATGTAAGGCCCTGACGACTTTATTCGTAGCCAATAACCTGGTAGAAGAGTTACCAATGGAACTTGGAACATTGGAGAACCTGACTGACATCGAGATTTATAACTGTCCTTTGATGGAAAAATTCCCGGCATGTTTTAAATCTCTTCCTAATCTTGTCGCGTTGAATTTCTCGTTGATGCCGAAGATGGATCCGAATTCGCTTTATGATGGTTTGTCGGAGCTGTTTAATAGCCCTACGGCGAAATTCCTTCAGATTCTGTATTGCTCTGAAACGAACATGGATCGTCAGCCGGCTAATATGGAAAAACTGGTCAAACTCGGATTATTGGACTTCTCTTATAATAACCTGCGTACGCTTTATCCACTTACCAATAAGGTCTCTCCCGTACAGGTGTTTTTCGATTACAATAAAATCGAACATTTGCCGGATGATTTCTGCAACATCGATGATATTGAGTCTTTTGTGATGGTTGGAAATAAAATGAAAGTGTTCCCGAATACGTTCAATAAGAACAAGTCTGTTTACAAACTGAAAAACGTTGACTTTTCAGAAAATCAATTGGAAACCTTTGCTCCTAATTTCGAAGGTGTGAATATCGAACAGTTGAATTTGAATTTCAATAATTTCGGGAAAGCAAATACCTTGTCAGGTAAAGGAACCTTTCCTTCCCAGCTAAGTGATACGGAAAGTCTCGTAAACTTCCTTCAGATCGGAAACAATCATATTGATACGCTTTCTCATCAATCATTGAAGAAATTGACGATGGTAGTCGCGGTTGATTTGAAAGGAAACCGATTGAAGTTCATGCCGGGTGAAATGTATACGGCGAATTTCCCGCTTATAACCGGATTGGATATCAGTCTAAATAGTTTTGAGCATTTTCCTGTCAATGTTTTGAATATGTCGACATTGTTACAGTTACGTATTCAGGGTCAAACTGATGACCGGGGTCGCAGAAGTTTGAAAGAATGGCCTTATCAAATTGAAAAACATTATACGCTGCGTGTTCTGGATATGAGTAATAATGATTTACGTGCCCAGTCGAGTGCGTTTCCGGTTTTGCTTAACGTTCTGAATATTTCTGACAATCCGAATATATCGTTGATTATCGATGAAGTAGGTTGTGAAAAAATTCTTCAGGGAAGAATGCAGCTGCTTTATGATCTTGAGCAGGATATACAGGGTTGTCCGCAGATAATCAATTAAATCAGGATCAAACAGATTATATACAGAAATTAAATCGCTAATTCTGAAATGAAGGTTTTCATATCGGATAAAAGGATTGAATATTCTGAGTTTAATGGTAATATTAGATTATATATAAATGAAAAATAAAAAATACATAAGCCGCATAAGCCGGATTTTTACGGTTTTATCAGCCTGCGGAATTTTGCTTTTTACGGCATGTGATCCGAAAGATGAAGTAAA
>JBOFCW010000185.1:0-9397 GCA_051646395.1 Bacteroidales bacterium | reverse complement strand
CCATTCTCTCGCCCGAATACCCGCAACGACTGACTGATTGTGTCGATGCTCCCATCCTCCTCTTTTATAAGGGAAACGCAGACCTCAATGCAACTCATATCCTTTCGATGGTAGGGACACGCAATTCGACTCATTACGGCAGAGAACTGATTGAAGAGTTCATGCGCGTATTAGGCGAACAGCTTCCGGATACACTTGTCGTCAGCGGGCTGGCATACGGCATTGATATCAATGCGCATCGTTTCGCATTGCACAACAGCCTGCAGACGATTGGCGTGGTGGCCCACGGACTCGACCGCATCTACCCCGATGCCCATAAAACGACTGCCCGCGAGATGGTTTCACAGGGCGGTCTTCTTACCGAATATCCTTCGGAAACCAATCCCGACAAAGGCAATTTCATTGCCCGCAACCGCATCGTGGCAGGTATCAGCGATGCTACGATAATCGTTGAAACAGCAGATAAAGGGGGCTCTATCGTTACTGCCGGCATCGCAAGCTCTTACGACCGGGAGGTTTTCGCTTTTCCCGGGCGCGTCAGCGATCCCCGATCAAAGGGTTGTAACCGCCTGATACGTCAAAACAGAGCCGCACTTATCACCTCTGCCTCCGACTTTCTGGAAATGATGAACTGGATCCGCACATCGGCACCTTCAAACTCCCGTCAGTTACCGATCGAATTCGACCTGACCGAAGAGGAACAAAAACTGGTCGCATTGCTTATCCGCAACGGTGAAATGCAGATCAACCGGATGAGCATAGAAACAGAAATGCCCGTCAGCGTGTTGACAGGCATACTTATGGATCTTGAATTGAGAAATATCATTCGTTCTTATCCGGGAGCGGTTTATCGCTTAAAAGGATGTGTATGATGATACGGACAGGTCAGATCGACCGGCTGAAGCGTCTGGTCGACACAAATCGTCCGGTTTACCATATCCACCAACGAAGTCACCTCATGCGAAACCATCAGGATGGTGGTTGTTTTGTTCAGCTCGGCCAATAATTCATACAAACGATCCTCAAACCGCTTGTCGATATACGAATTGGGTTCATCCAGAATAAGTAATTGCGGGCGGTTTACAATCGCGCGGCCCAACAGTACCCGTTGCATTTGTCCACCAGACAGTTCTCCAATCGCACGAGAGCGAAAATCTGTCATACCGGTCATTTCCAACACCTCACTTACCCGGTCGCGCTTTTCGGCATCGATCCTCCCGAACAAAGGTCTCACTCCGATCAGTCCCGAAAGAATCACATCCTCAACCGTAATCGGGAAACGGTGATCGATATTGTTGCGCTGAGGTAAATAACCGATACCGATATCATCGGTTTTCCTGCCATCACGATAAAAAGATACAGATCCGGTCATCGGAGTCAGCAAACCCAGAATCACTTTGATCAACGTGGTCTTCCCTCCTCCGTTGGGACCGATAATCCCCATAAAATCATAATCATATACCGTCAAATCGATATTTCTGATTACCGGTATCCCATCATAACCTGCCGACAGGTCTTGTATTTCAATCAACTTATTTGTCATCGAGCGCTTTTGCTATGTCTATGAGTTCCTGATTCCAGTTATAACTGAGCGGATTGATCTGCACCACCTTCAAACCAAGTTCATCCGCGATTACGCGTGCATTTTTTTCATCAAACTCCTGCTGGATGAAAACGACTTTCGCTCCGCTTTCGCGAACCTGATCGATTAGCGATTTGAGCGAAGCCGCCGAAGGTTCCTTGCCCTGATTTTCAATCGAATATTGTTTCAGACCATATTCTTGTGCCAGGTATGTGAGAGCCGGATGATAAATGATAAAAGCATCTCCGCGCTGATCATCCAGCATCGCATGAACCGAATCATTGGTTTGACGAATCTCTTGTTGTAATTTATTAAAATTATCCTCGTAATAGCTTTTATTATCCGGGTCAAGTTCGATAAATGCAGACAACATGTTCCGTGCTATTTTTTCGCCATTGGCAGCCGAAGTCCAGATATGCGGATCTATCGTCAAATCCATTTCATGATGATGAGAAGGATCGGAACATGTATGACCTGAATTTTCGATCAGTTCGATTCCCTGCGAATTATCATATACCTTCAATTCGGGATGATTCCGCTGCAACTTATCCATCCATGCCATTTCGAACCCGATATATCCGATCCTGAAATAAGCACTACTGTGACTCAGATTGACCAGGGCACCCGGAGAGGGATCGAAAGATTCCGGACTACTACCACCGGGCACCATCGTATGAATATCAAACTTATCCCCCGCAATCTTTTCGGCGAAATACTTTTGCGGTTCGATCGTTACCGTGATAATTGGTTTCTGTTTTTCAGGCTGTACACATGCGGTCAACAATAAAACGACCGATGCCGCAAGCATCCGTAATAGCTTCTTCATATAGGTGTGTTTAAGACTTATTATTTAATCATGTAAGATAAAACATCTTTTTTAATAAATAACTTTTATACAAAAAATCTTCTTGCGTCAAAATAAAAGCAAAGTGTTGTTTTTTTCTCTTTTTCACTTACACTTTGTTATAAGAACCAACTCTTTTAAGCATTCAAATTTCAATATCAAAGAAATAATCGCAAATATCTGACAAATTATAACAAATGATTTTGATGAATATATATTATTTGATACTTTTGCAGCGGTCTATATTTTATTTAAATACATATTTATTCATGGGACACCATCAACTTGATAGTCTGGATTATAAAATTCTTAGCCTGATTGCCGAAAACGCCCGAATTCCGTTTTTGGAAGTTGCGCGCGAATGCAATGTATCGGGAGCAGCCATTCATCAGCGTGTTCAGAAACTAACGAATTTGGGGATTATCAAAGGTTCAAAATTTAATCTTGACACCAATAAGATTGGTTATGAAACCTGTGCTTATATGGGGCTTTATCTTCAAAACCCGAATCAGTTTCCTGACGTAATCGAAAAGCTCAAACAGATTCCGGAAGTTGTGGAATGTCATTACACAACGGGGCAATACGATATGTTTATCAAACTTTATGCCCGCAATAACCGCCATCTGCTCCACATCATCCATACGAAACTTCAGCCATTGGGCTTGTCGCGCAGCGAGTCTTTGATCTCTTTCAAAGAAGCGTTCAACCGACAAATTCCGATTGCCGAACCGCTCGAAGGAGAAGAAGAATTTTAATTCCGCATTGCCGGATTCGAAAAGGTTGTAAGTAAAACGAAACTGTTTGCTTACAACCTTTTTTACTATCTACTATATTTCAAACCACAACGATCCAATCTATTATTCAATTGTTATACATAGAGAATATTTCGACAGGATTGCTTTATTTGAGATAAATACGCAACGATCTCATCAATAAAATTTATCTTTGTCGGGAAATCAGACGTTGCATGATTAAAAAGTTTGTCAGTTTTTTCATTCTTCTGCTTTTGTTTTTCATGGGGATCGAACTTCCTAAAACAGGCAGAGAAAATGCGGTAGATCCTATACATTCCGTATTGCAGGAAGAGCTGTGTCATGACAACGCCTGCATTACACTTCCGGATCATTCGTCCGAAATTCTGTACAATTATCAAATCTCAACCTTCGATCTTCCCGCGATACCGCGCATCGAAATCAACACTCTCGCTTCGGGTGCATTTACGACGGTTCTTCTGAATCGCCTGTTGATGAAGCACAAGCAGGTTTGTCAGTCGTCTCCAAAAAATCCTTACTCACTCCGTCTTCTCCGGGGAGAAGTTCACCCCGCTGCGGCCAGGGTATATTATGTATATACGCTGCGTCGCCTGATCATTTAGTTTATTGACACAATTTGATTTTATTTCCGTACAGCATATGGTTGTTACGGCATTTTTCGTATACCTGTTATTTTACCAGATACGAACTATCGTTTCATATTAAAATAGTGTCAAACAAATGATTTATCAAATATTTATGAATACCATCGCATCAATCGATGATTTGATTTTCACAAACGAATCAATCACACAGAAAAGAAAAAATCCGGTTCTTTATATCATATTCTTCTTACTCGGAGTTAGTACGCTCTTTATCGCCTATTCGCCCGATTTAATGGATCACAATAACCTGATAACCGGATTATGGGTATTGGGACTGAGCCTAATCACCACAGGAATAATCGGTATTAGCATTCCAAAAAAGGCATTCTATTACAAGCCTACAGGAGAAATGCTCCGCCGAAAAGAACTTTATTTCAATACAAAAGACAAAACGAAAGTTCTATCCGCCCTCCAGCAGGGTGATCTTACAGATTTACCACCACAGATCGAAAATTGCAAAGCGGCCATGATGGTCGTGCTATACTGTACCTCAAAAAACAGTTGTTTGATGGCACAACCCATGGAGTATATGCCATTTCAGTTTGTAGCCACTCAGGAACCGGTAATTCACTACCGGTAATTACGATTGTTTCCGGTCTTTACAAGCTCTGACTGTCGATGTATTTTGACAGTCAGGGCTTTTTTGTTTTCATGTAATTATCCCCCTCTTACACCCCATTAAAACATTTTTTATATCTTCGCGCCCGTTAACGGTTGATACGCTTTTTCGAAGTTGTATCACGAAGAGGGAATCCGGTGTGAATCCGGAGCTGTACCCGCAGCTGTAAGTTCCATAAAAACTGTTTTGAAATCCGACTGCCACTGTTATCCGACGGGAAGGCATCAAAACAGGGAATGAGCCAGAAGACCTGCCGATAACGAACTGATTATTATTGCTTCGGGTGTAGGCATAGTGAAATTCTTCCGTATAGGGATCTTCTGTATTCACTATCTTTTTGCTTGAAGTATTATTGTTAATTTATAATACTTTTCGTTATGTCTTTCAAGAGAAAATTTTTCCTTCTTGTCGCGATCGCAGCGACATTATCTGTTACTAACTCCTGTTCAAAAGAGGATTCATTCGGACAAGAACAAATCCCCGGTGAACAACTTCCGGACTCCAAAAATCCTCAAACCAGCTTCAAATTTCTGACAATCAATCATGCCAGTTCTCAAAGTGATCCGGGATCGATTAGTCATATCTCGCATGGGGGCATTTCGACCGAAGATATCTACAAGCCGGTCAACGGCAGTGAAATCCCCGACCGCATAAACGAAATCACCTTGTTGGGAAATCAACTATGCCTTACCGGGTGTGGGCTAAACACAGCCTGGTACATGGGTAGCTTTGTACAGCTAATCGACAGTGCTTCTTTTAAAATTACCAAACACATCGACTTATCGCACGACTTCACGAAACAGGAGATGAGTTTAAGTAGCAGCGTGAAAATCAACGATGATTTGATTTTCGCAGCCGGAAGCACATCTAATGATCCGATGGTACATAATATCGCAATCATTTCTTTATCACAAGAAAAAGCAACAAATAGCTTTCATACCGATTTCTCGGTATCTAAGGTAATACGCGTTAAAAACAAACTTTTTCTTGCAGGAACAGCCTATAATCTGAAAGATTCAAAGATAGCCGTAATGGATATAGATGATATCCGACCTGAAAATATTCGGATCATCAACGACAAAACGAGTCTTTTTAATGCTTATAGCAGCATGCTGATCGATAACCAAGGTAAAATCTGGACTTTGGTAAATGAAAATAACCGAGGTTATATTCATTGCATTGATCCGGATTCGGAAAAAATCATCAAAACGATCCCATTGCCTTATACAATTTCGCCGTTGAGTTCTGTTTCGATTGCCATCAATGCAAAAGCATCTGCCATCTACCTTCGTGCAGGTAGAGCTTTCTACCTGATTGATACAGAAACTTGTCAGGAGCCGGAAGATATCGTTTTTGAAGTTACCAGCGAGATCGTTAACGGAGGAATGGCATGCTATGATCTGAAAATAGACCATACCGGTAAACTATTGTTTATCAATCATATTACCGGAAAAGGAAAGAAAAGCGAGGTTTATGAACTCGATCCGGAGAAATGGGAAGTAACCAACATATATCCCACCAATACAAATTCCCGTTATATCTACATCGCTCAATAATATAAAAAAGAGAGATTACCTATCTGAATATCCATTATTCAGATAGGTTCCCTTTTGTTAAAATAACAATTACTAATCAATGAAAAAGTTATCATTTAATGAGTTGATTCACCGGGCCGTTTGCTTCTTATGCCCATGCGTGATGTTTATTGCCTGCGATGAAAATATAAATTATCAGGAAATCAATCCGGACAATCTGAAAGATTACAGAGCAATCGTCGTCAATGAAGGACAATTCGGATATGGAACGTCTTCGCTGACACTTCTTATGCCGGATGGAAAACCAGAACAGGATGTATTTAGAAAAACCAATGGCAGACCGATGGGCGATGTCGCCCAGTCGATGACCCGTATCGGCGATAACCTGTACGTCCCTCTTAATAATTCACGCAAAGTGGAAGTCTTCGATGCAAATACATTCAAAAGCATAGAGACTCTTTCAATTAATGAAGATGTGATTCCGATGTATGTACAACATCTGGGGGGCGATTCGATTGCCGTAACCGATCAGATGTGGAGAAACTCTTCGTCCAAACTGATGATTATGGACATTAACCACGGTAAAGAGCGTCCGGTTTTACGCCGTTACGTGTCGATGAACGGTCAGACCTTTCAGATGACGGTTACTGAAAACAAGCTATTCGTGGGAGGCTCGAAACTGGCGGTATTCGATCTCGGAGCCATCGACGAAAAAAGTTGCCGCTATATCCTGACTGATGCCGGAGAAACAATCCAAACAGCCGACTTTTCAAAAATCGTTGTAGACAAAGAGGGATTGATTTGGGCTCTCTCCGAATTTTGGCTCTATCGGATCGACCCGGTTACTGAAAAAGTGGTAAAAACCATTGAGGTAGGCGATCTGAAGGTGAATCCGCGTATATCAAGTATCGATTGCTCGCCAGATGGTGAAACGATTTATTTCAACGCTCATACCTCGGTTTATGTAATAAACATCGCCCATATCGAAAAACCGGTCAAACCCGTAATTTCTCCGGTAGTGGATTCAAGAAGAACCATCTATCACATGTGTGTTTCAAAAGAAAATACAATTTTCATGTGCGATGTGCTCTATGGTTCACTCTCCAGAGCCGTCATTCACGAGTATGACCCGATATCGGGAAAGAGTCTCAACGAATTCAAAGCGGGAATCTTTCCGCATTCTATCTATTTTAACTGATCCATTATGAAATTTTCTTTGTTGATACCGGCACTATTGATTTCGGGGCTATGCTTGGCCCAGGAGAAGCACATCCGACTGGATTCGGTAGTGGTGGTAGCGCAAAAAAAAGATAACCGGGGTGGCGTAGGCGTACGTAAAACTGAAGTTGAAAAGACCGAAATCAGCAGAAATGCCACCCGTAGCCTATCGGAACTTCTTCAGGAGGGCACTTCCCTTCAGATCAAAAGTATGGGCCAGGGCGCGCAGGCTACGGTTTCGTTCAGGGGAACATCATCCAGCCATACGCAGGTTTTATGGAATGGAATATCCATTAATTCGCCTCAACTGGGATGTTTTGACTTCTCTCAGGTACCCGTTTACTTTATCGATCAGGTAACACTTACGCACGGGAGTGCGACTCCTTTCGCCACGGCGGGAGCATTGGGTGGAACCATCAACTTCTCTGGAGAAAACGCGCCGATAAAAGGGTTCCGCCTGAACCTCATCTCTGAAATCGCATCGAATGAAACTTACACGCAGGCCGCCACCTTTAAATTTACCGCCGGAAAGTTAACCGCTACGACACGGGCTTTCTATCAGCAGTCTGAAAATAATTATAAATACCTCAACAAAGTTTATAGTAGTGAGCACACCATTGAACGGCGAAAAGAAGCCGATTACAAACAAGGGGGGATATTGCAGGAACTTACTTACCGGTTTTCCGAGAAAAACAAACTGGTATGGAACGGTTGGCTTCAGATGGACGATCGCTCATTGCCTCAATCGGTTATCGTCAATGTGACCGCAGCGGAGCAAAGCAAATCAACGAATTACCGCACGAGTATGAGCTACGATCATCACGCCGGCAAAAATAGCTTTATGGCGACAGTGGGATACTTAAGGGGAGAAATGGATTATAAACGGAAATTCGGTGAATTTGATACGGATCATTCCGTAAACATTTACAACAGCCTGACGGGAACTGCGGAATATAAATACTCTGGGTGGGAAAAACTGATACCCACGGCACTCATTCACTATCGTTTCGACAATGTCAATTCAGACAATTATAATGACAAATACGCTTCGCGCCATAATTATTCGGCTAAAATGCTCCTTACCTGTTACCCGCTTCCGAAGCTGCAAATCGACGGAGGAGGAACTTTTCAGGGAACCGACGAACGAATATTCGGCACCTATTCCGTATCTGGCCGTTATCAGATCATTCCCCGATTACTGGAAGTAAAACTGTCGCACAGTTATAATCACCGAACTCCTACACTGAACGACCTTTACTGGAATCCGGGAGGCAATCCGGAACTGAAAGACGAAACTTCTTTCGGATGGGATATGACGTTATCCTCACAGGCTGACATCGATCGTGTCACACTCAGTGCCGAAGCTACCTATTATGATATGCTGGTCGATAACTGGATCATGTGGATCCCCAAAGGAAACGGTTACATCTGGGAACCTGTCAATTTCAGCAAGGTCCGTTCGAGAGGTACGGAATTGAATTTCAAAGTGGGTTTTCGACTGCACAATCTGAAACAGACTGCTACAGCAGCTTATACCTATGCCGCTTCGACCGACGACAGTGCCCGCGAAGACGGTACGGAAGGGAAACAGCTACCATATGTGCCCCGCAACCGTTGGAGCGCCGGATACAGGCTGGATTACCGCAATAGTTTGTGGTTTCACTACAATACATCTTATACGGGGGTCCGATTCACTTCGGCCGACGAATCGTATCAAACCAATGCTTATACATTACATAATTTCGAAGTGGGTTACTTATTCCGTTTCGCTAAAAAGTATAGCTTGGGGTTATCGTGTAAACTTGAAAATGCATTCAATGCCTACTATGAAAGCACGCAATATTATCCGATGCCATTACGCATGTTCTGGGGACGCCTCACTTTTAACATGTAGTCCGTAAAATTATTTGCTGAATTTACCGTTAGATCATAAGAATATTTTTTTCGTTATGCGATGGGGGTTTTTCGAAAAAACCTCTCTTAGATATAGAAACGGAAACATCATTTTATGCATTTAAACCTATTTCTTACGAGTTTAACAGGTCTGTTGTCCCTGCTTAATCCGAATCTTCCACGTTCGAACGGAAGCGATTCCGAATATGGATTACAAATAAAAGATCCGGAAAAAATAATCAACCGGTTTGATAAAACAACCGACTTACCCCAATTACTGGAGGAAATT
>JBOFCW010000159.1:0-9464 GCA_051646395.1 Bacteroidales bacterium | reverse complement strand
CATCTGCTTAAACAATTCGAGCAGGTATTCGCGTTCTTCCGAAACCGAAAGGTTTTCGAGAGCCTTAACTACGTTGCCGTTTGAAAGGTGTGCGATACGCTGGCTGTCTTGCGAATTTACGCCGAAGCGGCTTTGCAGGGCCCGAGCCAGAATCTGTTCTGCTACAGGGCGTACGTGAATTGTTTGCGTACGCGACAGAATCGTTCCCAGCATGGCATCTGCTTCGTTACTGACCAGAAGGAATACCGTTTTTTCAAAAGGCTCTTCAAGCATTTTCAGCAGTTTATTCGCTGTTTGCTCATTCATTTTTTCCGGTAGCCAGATCAGCATGACCTTATAATCCGATTCGTATGGTTTTACGCTTAGTTTACGAATGATTTCGTCACTTTCATTTACGAAGATACCGCCCTGCTGATTTTCCGACCCGATCTCCTGCATCCATTCCCGTAGAGAGAAATAGGGATGTGTTGTTACGAATCCGCGCCATTCGTTGATGAAATCAGAACAGATCGTATTCGTGCCTTTTTTTATCACCGGAAACACAAAATGCAGATCCGGGTGGATGAGTTTATTATACTTTACACATGAAGGACAACGGCCGCATGAATCCGTATCACTCCGATCGGTACACTGGATGTATCGGGCATAAGCCAGGGCAAGCTGAAATTTGCCCGCTCCTTCGGGTCCGGCAAAAAGTTGCGCGTGGGCAATGTGATTGGTTTGAACCGAACGGATCAGGCGCTGCTTGATCTCTTCTTGTCCGATGATGTCTTTAAAATACATATATTCAGCGTTTTTGCTCTTCTTTTAAAGAAAGTAAATTCAAATCGTCGATTACCTGGTTTTTTACAACCTCAAAGCTATCTTTCAATTCGGCACGAACCGGAAGGGAAGGGGGTGATTCCATTTTCAACGGGTTGATGGGTTTGCCCTGGAAATGAACGCGAAAGTCAAGATGTGGTCCTGTCGACCCTCCCGTGCTCCCCACATATCCGATCACTTCACCTTGAGAAACCCGTTTACCTTCCCTGATGCCCTGTGCAAACTTGGAGAGGTGCATGTAAGTCGTTTCATAGCTGGAGTTATGACGGATTTTGACATAATACCCGGCACCTCCGGATTGAAAGGCTTTCTTGATCACCGTTCCTTCACCGATAGAGCGTACCGGAGTACCGGTGGGTGCGGCATAATCCACTCCATGATGCGGACGAACGATTTTTAGTATGGGGTGTCTGCGGGCATTCGAAAATGTGGAGCTGATTCGCGAAAATTTCAGCGGAGCTTTTAAAAACGCTTTGCGCAGACTTTGTCCGTTTTCGTCAAAAAACTCGACGATACTGTCTTGCATGAATGGAATCGCATAGTAGTCTTTTCCCAGATGATTGAATACGGCACCCCTGATTTGTTGTATTTCTAGTTTGGTTGTATCATCGATGTAGGCCTGATCATAGATAACTTTGAAATTATCGCCTTTGCCGATTCCGAAAAAATCGATTTGCCAGGCATAAATTTCAGCCATTTTATCAGATAACGCAAGGTCACTCCCTCCATCACGAATGGCATTCCACAACGAGGAGTTGATCACGCCGGTAGCGGTAGCCGGTTTTACCGAAATATCCTTATTGTATTCATATACACGAATTGAATCGCGCAGGTCGAAAATGATATGGTCGCGACGGGATTTTTCATAAATCATATATTGAGCAAAACCATGCTCGAGGTGAGTCAACATCGTGTATTTCGCTCCGGCGCGCATCTTTGTGATATCAAAGACTCCCTCGGATTTCATCCGGATCGAATCGATTTTAGACGCATTGATATCAAACCGGTTCAGAATGACACCCAGATTCTCACCCTGGCGAATAAAGAAATCCTGCGTGTCGAGCGAGTCTACAGGGATGTCCAGCAATAAAGGTCCGGAAAGGGTATCCTGAATGATTGTCGTTTCTTTTGTTTCCTTGGGTGCATTACAGCTTCCAAGGATGCAGCTACAGATCAGGCAGGCAACCACTCCCGCCTTGCGGAAATGTTTGTTCATGAAATTTTATTTTGCAATTAATAAATACGTTTGGCAACTTCTTCTACACTCGAAACGGCGTTCATCGAATAGAAGTGAATGCTTGGCACATTGGCTGCTTTTAATTCGGCTGCCTGAAGTGCACACCATTCGATGCCCAATTGGCGCGTGTCATCATTTGAACGGCATTTTTCTAATTCTATTGCCAGTTCTTCCGGAAAATCGATGTGGAAAGTTCGCGGAAGCATTGTTTGATGATTTAAAGAAGTGAGCGGTTTCAACCCCGGAACGATAGGTACGTTGATACCTATGTTTCTGCAACGATCAACGAAATCGAAATATTTGCGATTATCGAAAAACATTTGTGTAACGATATATTCGGCTCCATTGTCGACTTTCGCTTTCAGCGCACGCAAGTCAAAGTCGGAATTCATCGCCTCATCATGTTTTTCCGGATATCCGGCGGTTCCATATGAAAAACGGCTGTGAACCTCCATCTCCGATCCGTCCAGAAACGAACCTTTATTAAAGCTGTTAATTTGTTGCTGCAATTCGATTGCATATTGATATCCGCCTTTTGATGCGATGAAACGCGGATCATATTTGGCTTTATCTCCCCGTAAAACGAGCAGGTCGTGGATCCCTAAGAACGAAAGATCGATCAATTCGTATTCGATCTCTGTCTGGGAGAAGCCGCTGCAGATGATATGCGGCACTGCCGGAATCCCGTATTTATGTTTGATAGCGGCAGCGATGGCCACGGTACCCGGGCGTTTGCGCTCTACAAACTGGCGATATATTCCGGGTTGAGTTTCTTTATAGACGATGTCGTTGCGATGGGTGGTGATATTGATATAAGCCGGGTTAAACTCTTTCAGTCGATCAATCGAGTTGAAAACTTTGTCGATGCTGTTTCCCTTCAACGGGGGAAGAACTTCGAACGAAAATGCGGTTTGTGTATTATTTGCGAGTATTTCGGCTACTGTCATAACGGTTTTATTCTATAAAGCATGTGATGCTTACAAAAATAGCAATAAAAACCGTTGAGGCTAACGCTTTGCTATTATTAAAACATTTTCAACGTTTGGTAAATCATATCCTAAAAAGATTAACTTTGTGATACAGATAATGATTAGTTTACAATAAAAATCATAAAGAGATGAGCGAAATTGATTGGTCTTCTTTATCGTTCGGGTATATGAAAGCGGATTATAATGTTCGTTGTACCTATCAGGACGGAAAATGGGGTGAGCTTGAAGTAAGCGACTCCGAGATGGTTAGCATGCATATGGCGGCAACAGTTCTTCATTATGGGCAGGCCGGCTTTGAAGGTATGAAAGCTTTTCGCGGAAAAGATGGGAAAATTCGTATTTTCCGAATGGATGAGAACGGAAAACGCCTGATCAGTACTTGCGATGGTATCATGATGGCGGAGTTGCCTTTGGATAAATTTGAGCAGGCCATACAGAAAGTTGTTAAATTAAACGAGCATTTGGTTCCTCCTTATGGTTCGGGTGCGTCTTTGTATATCAGACCCGTTCTGTTCGGAACAGGTCCTCAGATCGGGGTCAAACCGGCAACCGAATATCAGTTTATCGTCTTTGTGATGCCTGTCGGACCTTATTTCAAAGAGGGTTTTAAAACCACGCCTGTATGTATTTTACGCCATTTTGACCGTGCGGCTCCTTACGGAACCGGACGTTATAAAGTGGGCGGTAATTATGCAGCCAGCCTGCGGGCAGGCGAAGAGGCTCATTCCAAAGGTTATTCGGCCGTATTGTATCTTGATGCGCGTGAAAAGAAATTCATCGACGAATGTGGGCCAGCGAACTTTTTCGGAATCAAGGAAAACCGTTATATCACACCTCAGTCTGAATCGATCTTACCTTCGATCACAAACAAAAGCCTGATGCAATTGGCCAAGAGTATGGGGATGGAGGTGGAGCAGCGTCCGGTACCGGTAGAAGAGCTTGCCACGTTTGAAGAAGCAGGTATGTGCGGAACCGCCGCAGTTATCAGCCCGATTGCCAGAATCGACGACTTGGATGAAAACATCACTTATGAGTACTCGAAAGACGGCAAACCCGGAAAGGTGTGTGAAGCGCTTTACAATAAGTTGCGTGCTATCCAGTACGGTGATGAGGAGGATACCTTCGGTTGGATTACCATCGTAGAATAATCCCTTTCAAAAATATAAAAACGATACCCCTTCGACCTGATGTTTGAACTGCATCAGATCGGAGGGGTATCGTTTTTGTTGCCTATGCGGGAAGTGTCCCTCTGCGGAGAACGCTAATGTCCTCCGCGGAGGACTCTGATGTCATCTATGGAGGACTCTGATGTCCTCTGCAGGGGGGCAGTCGTTCGGACAGGAATAAAATTAAAATCAGACCGGAATCGTAAATTCAATATTCCCATAACTTCAGCGGCAGAACCACTACGATCTTTAAAAGCCGGTATAACGAAAAAAGCCTGAAGAATAAATCTTCAGGCTTTTTCTTTGGTTGCGGAAGCTGGACTCGAACCAACGACCTTCGGGTTATGAGCCCGACGAGCTACCACTGCTCCATTCCGCGATGTTGAGCGAGAAACGGGGCTCAAACCCGCGACCCTCAGCTTGGAAGGCTGATGCTCTATCAACTGAGCTATTCTCGCAATTGGTCTCTGCTTGAAGCAGATCAACTCCCGGAAGAGTTGTGGGCAAAGATGGATTCGAACCACCGAAGTCGAAAGACAGCAGATTTACAGTCTGCCCCATTTGGCCACTCTGGTATTTGCCCTGATACCTTTGCTATCGTTTGTTTCAGCGTTGCTGTTTTTCCCGATTGCATTGCAAAGGTAGTGCTTTTATTTAAACCTGCAATAGCTTACGTTATTTTGTTGTATGGTTTTTTAACCGAAAACTTCTTAACTATTGATTAATAGGCTGTTCTGTATGTGTTAAAATAAGTGTAATAAAATCAGGCCTGTTTTTATTTCAGTTTCTGAACCAGGTCATGCATTTTAATTGCCGTGATCGCACATTCGTCGCCTTTGTTACCATGGATTCCACCGGCACGATCGATAGCCTGTTGCATGTTGTCGGTAGTCAGTACGCCGAAGATAAAAGGAATGTTGAACTCCAGATTCAATAAAGTCATACCCTGAGTAACTCCGTCGCAAACATAATCGAAGTGGGGAGTATCGCCACGAACAACACAACCAAGCGTGATTACGGCATCCGGTTTTTTCATCAAAGCCATTTGACGGGCGCCGAAAGTAAGTTCGAACGTACCCGGAACACGGCTTACAAGAATATTAGACTCTTTTACTCCATGTTTCTCGAGCGTATCGATAGCACCCTTTAACAGGGGTTCGGTAATATTACTGTTCCATTCTGCAACAACGATACCCACAGTCATCGCAGATGCATCAGGCACACTATTCGGATCGTAAGACGATAAGTTCTGATAAGCGGTAGCCATAATTTGATATTTTAAATTACATATATAAACAAAAAAACCACGAACTACATTCGGGATAAGCCGTATGAGGTTCGTGGTTCAAAGATACGAAAGAGAAATGTTATTTCTGCAATTTCGCTCTTTCGATATATTTTTCGATATCTGCCGCTTCCATAGAAGTTGCAAAATTATCCTTGATCTGCTGATAAGCTTTCAAAGCAGCGGCATAGTTCCCCTGGCTTTCGTAAGCGATACCCGCTTTTTTCAGATAGATCGGAGAGATCAATTCGTTGTTGCCGCGAGAAGCTGCTTTTTCGAAATAGCTGATCGCTTCTTTCACGTTTCCTGATTCAACATAGCAATCACCGATCGCACCGATAACAGCAGGAGAAATCAACAGGTCGTTCGCAGAAAAATCTTTCAGATATTTGATTGCTTTTTCATATTCGCCCAAACGCATGTACGAGATTCCGGCATATGCTTTAGCAAGGTTACCGGCTTTTGTCGAACCGTTTTCTTTGATGATTTCTTCAAATCCCATATAGTCGCCACCATTCCCGTTGAGAGCAAGCTGGAATGAATCTGCCTGGAAGTAGAATTCACCTTTGAATAATTCTGCCTGAGCTTTTGCTTCTTTCGGAACGAAATAGAAATGACGTAAACTCAAGATACCGGATACCACGATAACA
The DNA here is from genome assembly GCA_051646395.1 of Bacteroidales bacterium. Classification (GTDB taxonomy): domain Bacteria; phylum Bacteroidota; class Bacteroidia; order Bacteroidales; family JAUNSR01; genus JAUNSR01. Next base: position 3,315 of record JBOFCW010000159.1, on the reverse strand, counting down.
GCAACCAAAACGGTTAGCAAAATCGGTTTCTGGTACTTTTCGATTAGTTGTTCTGTTCTTGACAAAGCTTCGTTTACTTCGTCGATTCCATCGTGTTGTTTGTGCTGATCTGACATATTGTTGATTTTTACTTTTTTCCAATAAAGAATTTCTTCCGACTGTTCCTCTGATATTGCTTATTGCAGTATGAAAGAAGCCACTGCGGATTATTATTCGACAGGCAAAAGTAATTTATTTATATTTATAAACGAAATTTCATAGCATTTTTTTTTAACGTACTTCAACGTATTACAAAGGTGTATTAAAGGCCATTCAGACTTATGCATATGAATGTTATTCGCCCGTAAATTAAAGTTGAATGCTGTGCTTTTTGTTTACATTTGTCTTGCTAATTCAAATTGAGACCGATTGATGATACTGGAGCGAATATCCATTGTAAATTATAAAAACATATCGCAGGCAGATATGAATTTTTCTCCCAATATAAATTGTTTTTTAGGAAACAACGGTATGGGGAAAACGAATCTGCTGGATGCGGTTTACTATCTTTCTTTTTGTAAAAGTTTTTCGAATGTTGTTGATTCTCAGAATATCCGGCATGGAGAGGATTTTTTTATGATTCAGGGCTTTTACCGCAATCAGGATCGGTTGGAAGAGATTTATAGTGGAATGAAAAGACGTTCAAAGAAACAGTTCAAGCGTAATAAGAAGGAATACGAACGTCTTTCGGATCATATCGGATTCATCCCTTTGGTGATGGTGTCTCCGGCCGATTCCGAGCTGATATCCGGTGGAAGCGAGGAGCGCCGTAAATTTTTGGATCTGGTCATCTCCCAGTTCGACAAGCAATATCTGGATGCTCTGATTCGCTACAATGCGGCTCTTCAACAGCGTAATGCCTTGTTAAAACAGGATCCGCCGGTTACCGACGTGTCACTTTTCGAAATCTGGGAAGAACAGATGGCATATTACGGACGTTTGGTATATGAGAGTCGTTCGCGGTTTATCGAGGGTTTTTTGCCCGTTTTTCAGGAGTTCTACGATTTTATCTGTCAGGGAAAAGAAAGAGTAAGCCTCACCTATACCTCCCATCTGAGCAAAGGCGACTTAGCCCCGATGTTGGCAGAGGTCAGGGAGCGTGATCTGATCCTGGGATATACGACCCGGGGTATTCACAAGGATGAACTGGAGATGAATCTGGGCGAATATCCGATTAAGAAGATCGGCTCGCAGGGACAAAACAAAACTTACCTGATCACGCTTAAACTTGCTCAGTTTGATTTTCTTAAGCGGATGGGGCATACGACGCCGGTCTTGTTGTTGGATGATATTTTTGATAAACTGGATGCTTCGCGCGTTGAGCAAATCATAAAACTGGTGGCTGGCGATCGTTTCGGACAGATTTTCATTACCGATACCAACCGCGAAAATCTGAACCGCATCATCCGGGAACAGCAGCACAGCTTCCACCTTTATACGGTCGAAGACGGATCCTTTACATTAAACGATAGCAAGGAAAAATAATGAATCGAAGAAATACTGAGAGTATCGGAGACGTGATACGTGCATTCCTGAAAGATGCCAATCTGGAATCAAAAATATTCGAACAGAAATTATTGCGTGTGTGGCCCGAGGTGTTGGGAGATGAGATGGCATCCTATACGGCCAGTCTGTATATTCGCAATAAAACACTTTATGTACAACTAACCTCTTCGGTTCTGCGCAATGAGCTCATGATGTGCCGCAGCCGTTTGGTGAAAAGCCTGAATGAAAAAGTAGGAGCAGAGGTAATAAATAACATTATATTCAGATAATTATGGAAACAGTATACAGAAACCGTTTGCCGATTCAGTTACGTTTTAATGACATCGACGTTGTCGGTCATGTGAATAATACGGTCTATTTCAGCTTTTTCGATTTGGGAAAGACGGCCTATTTCGAAGCTGTGCGCGGACGACACATCGACTGGTCGGAAACGGATATCGTTATTCGTCATATCGAAGCCGATTTTCAGGCACCTACTTTCTATAAAGATCAGATCGAGGTGGATACTGCCGTTGTAAAATTAGGTAATAAAAGTCTTCAGATCGAACAGCGCATTATCGATACGCAGACGAACATCGTTAAATGCATTTGTCGGACGGTAATGGTGGGATTCGACCCTGCAACCAATCAGGCAAAGGAGATTAGTCCGTGCTGGAAAGAAGCGATACGGGCATATGAAAAAAATCCGGAACTTTAAGTTCCGGATTTTTTGATTTTCCAGGTGAAAATCAAAAACAAAATAGTCGTAAAGGCTGTCAATACATAATCCAGAGTCAGATTACCCGTCAGAAGCTCTCCTTGCCGGATAACTCCGTTTTCAAGAAGGCTCATCTGGATAAGAGCCAGTGCATTATTCAGGAAATGCGCCAAAACCGGAAGCCACAAACTCCCCGACCAAATCAAGAGTAATCCGAAGTAAGCCCCCAGCAGAAAGCGGGGTACAAAACCGTAAAACTGTAGATGGATCGCACTGAATATGAAGGCACTTAAAAGTATAGCAGGTAAGTTCTTACGCCATTTGTCGTGAAATAAATGTTGCAACATTCCTCTGAAAAAAAATTCCTCGCAAAGTGCCGCTGTGACGGCGGCAAGCATCAAATTAATGATCCAGTCACTCCACGAGCGGGTTTGAAACATCAGTTCCGTCATCCCTTTTGCCAAATCTTCTTTTTCGCGCATCCAGGTTTCTATCGGAGCCAGAAAAGAAGGAAAGGTAATGCCTTCATTCCATTCGATAATCAGCCCCATGACGGGAGTGATGAACAGCATTCCCAAAATGGTATATCCGATTTGTTTAAAAGACGGTTTGGTTGTCAGGCTCAAATAACGGGCAGGATTGCTACTGACCAGTTTTGCCATTACAATTGCCGGGATGAGGAAAATGGCTATCGATTGAAAAAACTGAAGTAATTTCATCAGTCCGACAGATTCCGTAATCGACTTTCCGGCCTCCGCGGTTTGTAAAGAAATAACGGCTGTTGGTACCGAAACGATCAGGATGCTGATGCATACGATGCCGACCAGGGTCAAAAGTCGTCCGGTTAAACCGGTATTGCCAAGAAGAGGTATTTTATTCATATCGCAAAAATAAAACAAAACGCCCGACGGAATCCCGTCAGGCGTTACTTAAGTAAAGAATGTCCTTATATCAAATCCCTTTTTCAGGAGAAAAAATATCTTTTTGTATCATCAAAAACGAGGACGGGCTTCTTTTACAACCATAGTGCGGCCTTCATAGTCAGCTCCGTTTAGCTCTTCGATAGCCTGACG
>JBOFCW010000141.1:0-7064 GCA_051646395.1 Bacteroidales bacterium | reverse complement strand
TCAGAAAACAAGTGACCGGAAGAATTACTGTGAGAACCTATCATGTTATTTTTTTCTTAATGATTAATCATTTTTTGAGGGAGAATCCTCTGCAATCAGTTCATCAACCAGGCTATCCAGATGACAGCATTCCAGTTTGATACCATGAGCTTCTAAAAACTCCTGTAGTTTAATCCTGGCTTCATGACTTTTATCCTGTGCAAAATCACATATTTTTTTACGAGTGTTCTCACCTTTATCGGGTGCGAGCATCAATCCGATTACGGCTCCGGCCACCATCCCGCCGGCCAGGGCGAATAACAAACAAGAATTTTTCATAATTCAATCAATTTATCTGTGGTAAATAAATAGTGTACGGATACGATCATCATGTCGCAAAGAATACCGGCATCAGCCCATCTCCGTTTTGTTAAATCAAGCTATTTAATAGATGAACAAACGGAAATAGCTTTTGTTTTGCTTTTAGACTTTTATTATCGAAACGGTCTGTTTAGTAACGTTCGTAACGTGGTTTTACGTTTTGAAATAAAGCAGAAATACTATCTTTGTGAATTCCATTTTGACTTGAATTTGATGAAATCAGAGAATAATATATTTATAAAGGGAGCCCGTGTCAACAATCTTAAAAATATAGACATCGAGATTCCCCGCGACAAATTAGTCGTCATTACCGGTTTATCCGGATCGGGGAAATCCTCTCTTGCTTTCGATACGCTTTATGCCGAAGGACAACGGCGTTATGTTGAATCATTATCCTCATATGCTCGGCAGTTTCTGGGGCGAATGAGTAAACCCGAATGCGATTTTATCCATGGTATTCCGCCGGCTATCGCGATTGAACAAAAAGTGAATACGCGTAATCCACGTTCGACTGTGGGTACATCTACCGAAATCTATGATTATCTAAGGATGTTATTCGCCCGTATCGGAAAAACCTATTCGCCGGTTTCGGGAAATCCCGTAAAAAAGAATACGGTTGAAGATGTTGTTCAGAAGATGCTTTCTTTTCCAGACGGTACCCGATTCGCTTTGCTTACGCCATTGCACGTACCTCAGGATAGAACAGCCGGGACTCATCTTGATATTTTGCTCAAATCCGGATTTAATCGATTGGAAAGGAATGGTGAATTCCTGCGCATCGAAGACTTGTTGAAGCAAGATCCTATCGATCTGATAAATACCTATTTAGTGATTGATCGTATGTCTGTAGCTCATGATGCCGATACGATCAGCCGTTTGAGCGATTCTACCGAGACAGCCTTTTATGAAGGGGATAACAGTTGTATCCTGAAATTTTATCTGAAGCAGGAGACTCTTCAATTCGAATTTTCCAAACGTTTCGAAGCGGATGGTATGACCTTTGTCGAACCGTCCGATATGATGTTCAGCTTCAATAGTCCGATGGGAGCTTGTGCGACCTGTGAGGGGTTTGGTAAAGTGTTGGGTATTGATGAAGATCTGGTGATTCCGAACAAGGCTCTTTCCGTTTTCGATGATTGCGTCGTATGCTGGAAAGGCGAGAAGATGAGCGAATGGAAGAATCAGCTCATCCGGAATGCCCGCGAATTCAATTTTCCGATTCACCGGCCTTATTACCAGCTTACTCAGGCTGAGAAAGATTTGCTGTGGAACGGAAATCGTTATTTTGAAGGAATCAATGATTTTTTCAAAATGCTTACCGAAAACCAGTATAAAATTCAATATCGGGTGATGCTTGCCCGCTACCGTGGAAAAACTAATTGCCCTGTTTGTAAAGGAAGCCGGTTGAAACCGGAAGCTCAATATGTAAAAATAAGCGGTCACTCCATTACCGATTTGGTCATGATGCCGGTATCGCAACTACGCGAATTTTTTGATCAGTTACAACTGGATCAAACCGATGAACTGGTTGGAAAAAGATTGCTTACCGAAATCCGCAGCCGGCTCAAGTTTCTGATGGATGTCGGATTGGGTTACCTTACCCTTAACCGCCTTTCAGCTTCTCTTTCGGGAGGAGAAAGTCAGCGTATTAACTTGGCTACCTCGTTAGGCAGTTCGCTTGTAGGTTCGTTGTATATTCTGGATGAACCCAGTATCGGATTGCATTCACGTGATACGGATCTACTGATCAACGTACTTAAGCAGCTTAAAGAACTTGGTAATACGGTTGTTATCGTCGAGCATGACGAAGAGATTATCCGTGCGGCCGATTACATCATCGATATCGGACCGGATGCAGGACGCAATGGCGGAGAAGTCGTATATCAGGGTGATTTGAGCGAACTGCGCAAAGCAAGTAAAAGTCATACTGTACGTTATCTTACCGGAGAAGAAGAGATCGAGCTACCCAAATATCCCCGTAAATGGAATAATTACATCGATATAAAAGGTGCGGCCCAAAATAACCTCAAAGGAGTAGATGTGCGTTTTCCGCTCCATGTGATGACTGTGGTTACGGGTGTGTCCGGGTCAGGAAAGTCAAGTCTTATTCGCGATATCCTTTATAAAGGATTGACTCGCTATTATGGTGAGTCGGGCGATGCTCCCGGTAATTTCGTCGGTTTTGAAGGGGATATGAACCTGGCTAAAGGGATTGAGTTTGTCGATCAGAATCCGATCGGTAAATCATCACGTTCGAACCCGGCAACCTATCTCAAGGCTTACGATGAGATCCGAAAACTCTTTGCCGAACAGCAAGCATCCAAACAGATGGGCTTTACTCCAGCCTTTTTCTCTTTCAATGTAGAAGGAGGACGCTGTGAGGAATGTAAAGGAGAGGGCACAATTACGGTAGAGATGCAATTTATGGCCGATCTGGTTCTTGAATGTGAGTCTTGTCATGGAAAACGATTCCGGTCGGAGATTTTGGATATCGAATACCGAGGCAAGAATATCAACGATGTGCTTGAGATGACCATTGATCAGGCAATTGAGTTTTTTAGCGAATCACCTCATTCTACAGAGAAGAAAATCGTGAAACGATTGCAACCGTTGCAGGATGTCGGGCTTGGATATGTCAGACTCGGACAGTCGTCGTCTACACTTTCCGGAGGAGAGAACCAACGTGTGAAACTGGCATATTTTTTAAGTAACGATACCCATGCTTCGACTATTTTCGTTTTCGATGAACCGACAACAGGACTGCATTTTCACGATATCAAAACCTTACTTAAAGCATTCAATGCCCTGATTGATAAAGGGCATACGGTTATCATCATCGAGCATAATATGGATGTGATCAAATGTGCTGATCACATTATCGATTTGGGGCCTGAAGGAGGTGATAAAGGGGGCTTTGTTGTTGTTGCCGGTACGCCTCAAGAGGTGGCCGCATGCGAAAGTTCCTATACAGGTCATTTCCTGCAGGAGAAGCTTACCAATATTTCCCCAGCTCAAAGCTGACGCGAAACCCTGTTTCATAGATAGCACCTTTGTAGAAACTGGTGAAAAATGCCACATTAAAAATATAGTTTCCCAGGCCATACCCTAACTCTGTATAGGAGGGTCTGGCCGGGGTAAATAACTGACTGGCATAGATTCTTTCCGAAAGGATGAATCTGGATATCCTTTTGAATAAATGAAGCAGGATATAAGGCGATTCATACATCAAATGTACTTGTGCGTATTGCGGTGATGCATAGTACCATTTGCTATCGAGTAGATTGAAAATGCCGCCGATATGATCGTTCCAGGTTGCAGGATAATTGCTACGCTGGAAAAAACGGTAGTCCACAAAATATTCCGACTTCTGATTGAAGAAACTTCCCGCACTGACCCGATAACTGAAATTGCGCAGACGGGATAGATTGATGCTTTGGTGGATATCGAATTCTAATTTATCAAACTCACTGTCTGACCCCATTATTCCCGAAAACCCCCTTGCATATTCCATAGACAATGTCGGGGTCGATGTCGGAAGATATATTTTTCTATGACCGATCATCCGGTAATATTGATGAGGAGTCCAGGATAAACGCAGATAAGGGATAAAATCCGCATAATTTTTTAGTATCACCGGACTCAGATCGCTGGTTGGCAAATCCGAATGTTTTTTCTTTACTGGTTTATGTATATTGTAAGATATCCCACCATATAACATCCATCCGTTTGCCAGTTCAAAAGAATTTTCGATTTGCATCCGGTAATCCCTGTAATATTTCAGGTTCAGTTTTTTGAAGTCATAGTTGGTCGTATCCAGTGCCTGATTTACCTGATCAATAAACGAAGAACCGAAGCTTTTATTCAGATTGCGAAAAGTGAGTGTAAGCCTACCCAGTCTGGAGGGGTTATACAACCAATCGGTATCGAAACGATAGAAAAATTCTTTTTTTCCGAATCCGAAACCAACTTCCGGTCGAAAGGTGATATACTGTTCTCTTTTGAGGTTTTTGGTAAGCAACAATCTTTGCCTGACAACGATTCCGTTGATTTTCGAATAACCGATCATCGAAGGGTTAAGCACACCGGAATATTTCCACTTCAGATCTTCCGTGCCGAAAGAAGAAGTGCTTACCATGATTTCAGATACTTTTCGATAATCTGCCTTTTGTAAGGTATCTGCTTCTGTCTTTTCCTGTTTTGCAGAATCCTTTTCCAATTTATTGCGGTAAAGTTTTTTTTCATCCGGTGTCAGATGGTATTTGCGTTTTGATTTCCAGAAACTACTATCCGTGATTACGGGAATCTCTTTACCAGTTACTGAATAATATCTTGTCAAGTCCAGTTTATCTGTTTTTTTCTTTTTCGGAGCGTTTTCATCAATCTCGACATTGTCATATTTAAACGTGCAGTGATAATCGCTTACGGATACATTGTTAACAATATTATAAGTTAGTTGAATTTGCGTATCTACCGGAAGCATGAACCGGTCGTAACTCCGTCCGAATTCTGTTTTTAGTTTGAATTTTGCGATATCCAGATACCCTTCTGCCTCCAATCGGGCTATATATGGAGTACCCTTGGTAATATATAAATAACCACTGAATACCTTCAGGTTTTTCCGTTTGGGAAGAAATCGGATTCTATAAAGGCTTTCTCCGTTTTCCGTAATCAGACTATCGAGGCGATAATCATAAATACCCTTCGATCCGGCAGATCCTGGCATGATGTATTTACCATCAAAAGAGGTCGCATCATAAATATTCAAATTCAATAGGGGGGTGATGTCCGTCTGACTCCGTAAAGGCTTTCGGTCCGAACTACGCATCGCAATCGGTGAAATTACGAAATGGCAAGGCGCTTCGAAACGGACTTCATTGATAATTTCGAATACTCCGTTTTCTTCTGCATGTTTGAATGGAAAAGCCCAGGGCATCCAGTCATAAAGGAAGTTCTTTTTTTTCAGGTAACTGTTACCTTTTACGTAAACTTCGCCCTCGAATTTTTGCACATAACAAGAGAACGAATCCGCATAACGCATCACTTGTCGCATGATAGAGTCGCCCATCGCTTTCGCGGCCGGCTCTCTGTTTTCGCGCTCGCTTTTGGCGAAACCCGAAAACATCATGGAAAGAAATAAGACAAGTGTCCAGTAACGCATACGAATTCTTTTTTTTTATGAAAACCAGCCGAATGCCTTGTTGTCTGAAATATACGATTAACAATTTAAAAATCCCTATAATTAGGTATAAGTTCTTTTCTTTTCCCTAAAAAGAGGTATTGTTAACGTGGAGGAAACTTCCGTCCTTTGCACTCTGTAAACAAACTAATAAATAAATAGAATGAAACAAAAGAAGCGATTCAAGTTTTTTTGGCATCCGATTCACAAATGGGCCGGATTGATTTTCGGGGTCATCCTTACAATTATCTGTTTTACCGGAGTGATCCTGAGCTTCGAACAAGAATTACTTCCTTTAACCATTCGTTCATTTTATTATTACGAGCAACAAAACGGGTCTGTGTTGACACTTTACGATCTGACCGAAAGGCTGGAGCAAGCTCATTCACGAAAAATACAGACTGTGACATTCCCTGCCGATACATGTCGCACCTCTGTCGTTACTTTTACCGATAATCCCGATGAACAGGTTTACATCAATCCTCAAACAGCCGAAATTGTTGGAACGTTCATCTACAAAGGCAGTTTTTTTTCGTTTGTACGCGAGCTTCACCGGTATTTGCTTTTGGGAAAGACAGGGCGACTGATTGTGGGTACTTCCACGCTGGTTTTCGTTTTGATTCTGCTTTCGGGTCTGTTGCTGCATTTGCCTCGATCGTTAAAAAAATTACCCGGGTTATTTATGTTTTCCTTCAAAGGAAACGCTTACCGAAAACTGTTTACGTTGCATTTTTCTTTTGGCCTTTACGCCTTGTTTTTTCTATTGGTGATGGCATTGACTGGTCCGTTCTGGTCGTTTAATTGGTATCGGGATGGAATCTATAAGCTTGCAGGAGTCGATTCCTCAACGCCCCGAACTCGCCATTCAGAGCCCAAAAATATCCGTTTAAAAGAGCTCTCACCAGTTGATTTCTCTCAGATAGAAGAGAAGGTAGCCGTTCTCGGATCTGTTGCTCAAAACCTGAAAGAGATTCGTCTGACACTGCCCGGGATACAAGATACTACATTTACTCTGGCACTGATTCCGAAAGTCTGTCTGCACCCTCGCCAGAATGATCAGTTCACTTATTCTTTACAAGATGGAACTTTGCAGAAAGAATCGGTATTTAAAACCAAAAGTTTCCGTGAAACGTTCAGAATGTGGATCTTTGCCATTCATACGGGGTCTTGGGGTGGTATTTGGGGTAAGTTCTTTTATGCGTTAGCCGCATTGATTGGCGCATCTCTACCGCTGACGGGATATTTACTTTGGTACAAAAAATATAAATTGAAAAGAAAACAAAGATGACGCATTATTTCGATAATTGTCCTTTTACGGTATCTGTAAAGGTGAACGACCTGATCCTTACTGATTATCGTTACCTGCTCACCCTCGATCGCTTTGAAATTCCTCTCGGATTCGGCAACAAAACGATCGGAGAGGTTTGTAGCGAAAGAGGATTAGATCCTGCTCTTTTTCTGCTGGTCGTGAATACGCTTGCAGACCCATCTTTTACAGAGTCATTTCCCGTATCGAAAATCGGGATAC